>NZ_JBHVDD010000028.1:0-94598 GCF_042802995.1 Streptomyces sp. NPDC057438 | reverse complement strand
GGTTGTGGGGGGGGGGCCGGGCGCCCGGGGGGGGGGTGTCGGGGGGGGCGCCCCCGGGCGGGGGCCCGGGGGGGGGGGGGGGGGCCCCCCCCCCGCCCCCCGCCGCCCGGCCCTCTCAGCCGGCTGCCCACGCCGTGTAGAACAGGCCGAGGCCGGCGATCACACAGATGCCCTGGATGGTCCAGAAGCGGACCACGACCAGGACCTCGGACCAGCCCTTGAGTTCGAAGTGGTGCTGGAGCGGGGCCATCCGGAACACCCGCTTGCCGGTCAGCTTGAACGAGCCGACCTGGATGACCACCGACAGGGTGATCAGGACGAACAGCCCTCCGAGGACGGCGAGGAGCAGCTGGGTGCGGGAGCAGATCGCGAGACCGGCGAGGGCGCCGCCGAGGGCGAGGGACCCGGTGTCACCCATGAAGATCTTGGCCGGCGAGGTGTTCCACCACAGGAACCCGAAGCAGGCACCCATCAGCGCGGCCGCGACGACGGCGAGGTCGAGCGGATCGCGCACCTCTATGCAGGAGGCGGGGTCGGTGAGTTCCATGGCGTTGGCGCAGGAGTTCTGGAACTGCCACAGGCCGATGAAGGTGTAGCCGCCGAAGACCATCACCGACGCGCCGGTGGCGAGACCGTCCAGACCGTCGGTCAGGTTCACCCCGTTCGACATGGCCAGGATCATGAACAGGGCCCACACGACGAACAGCACCGGCCCGATGGTCCAGCCGAAGTCGGTGACGAACGACAGCTTCAGGGAGGCCGGCGTCTGGCCCCGCTCGTCGGCGAACCGGATGGCGAGCAGGGCGAACACGATGCCCACGATCAGCTGGCCGGCCATCTTCGCCCCTGCCCGCAGTCCCAGTGAGCGCCGCTTCACGATCTTGATGTAGTCGTCGAGGAACCCGACCATGCCCATGCCCGCCATCAGAAACAGCACCAGGAAGCCGGGGTACGTCGGGCTCTCCCCGGTGATGACCTTGGTCGCGGCATAGGCGACGAGGGTGGCCAGGATGAAAGCGATACCGCCCATCGTGGGCGTGCCGCGCTTGCCGGCGTGGCCACGCGGGCCGTCGTCACGGATGTACTGCCCGTAGCCCTTCCGGGCCAGCAGCTTGATCAGCAGCGGTGTGCCGATCAGCGTCAGGAACAGGCCGATGGCCCCGGCAAACAGGATCTGGTTCATCGGACGGCGGTCTCCCCATCGGTCGCGCTCTGATACGCGACGGCCTCACCGGTGTCGCTGGTTCTCACGGGCCCCACCCTATGCAGACACCTGATCTTCGTACGGCGGCGGGTAGTTGACGGTGAAGAGACGGTGCTCCGGCCGTTCCGTGCCTGGCCGCCGCGGTGCACGTCGGCCTCGCCGCGCGTACGGCGAGGGTGGTCCCGGGGAGCGTCGTCCACGGCGGCGGGTGATCCCAGAGAACCGCGTTCCAGCCACGGCGCCGCTCATCGGTCACTCGAAACGGTGCTCGCGGCACGGCCGGTCCACGGGCGGCGTCCGGGGCTCCACCGTGGCGAGCGCCCCGCGGTCCGGGCGCCGACCGAGCGTCCGGCACGGCTCGCGCCACCCCTCCCCCACCGGGCCCCCGCTCCGTCCTCCGGCCAGGGCTGAGACACTGCACGTCATGGCCACCTTCACTCCCGCGCGCGCCCTGCTCATGCTGACCACCGGGCTGACCTGTCTGCTGATGGCGGTCGGCGCCCTCATAGGCGCGCTGATCGGCGGCGGTCCCGTCGCACTGGGGGCGGCCGTGTGCGCCGGGCTGGTCGGCATGGTGGGCTCGCTCATCGTGCGCCGACGGGCCATGGCCCACTTCGCCATGGCCCAGCGGCAGGCCGGGCAGCGGGGCTATGCCGAGGGCATCGCGCACGGCGTGCTCATCCATGTCACCGCCTACGAGGCCGCCGTCTTCCCCCGCACCGGGCCGCACGGCGTCAGCTCCGAGGAGCGTGAGGCCCGCCGTACCATCGCCTACCGTATGGCCGCCCTCGACGAGGTGCCCCAGAAGGTCCGGGTGGCCGCCGCGGACGCCCTCGCCCTCCTCGACAGGACCGACCGTGAGGGCGCCGAGGAAGCCCTGGCCCGCCTCGCCACCACCGTGCGCCTGGAGTACGCCCGGCTGTGAGACCCGCGCGGCAGGCGCCCGCCCCTCACCGGCCGGGCGCCGCCGGTCTCAGTGTCCGCTGATCGCGCGGGGCGTGTAGGGCCGCTCCAGTTCCTCGATCTCCTTGTCCGTCAGGGTGACGTCGAGTGCGGCGACGGCGTCGTCGAGGTGGTGGGGCCTGGTCGCGCCGACGATGGGCGCGGTCACGGTGGGGCGGCTCAGCAGCCACGCGAGGGCGACCCGGGCGCGGGGCACGTCGCGCTCACCGGCGATCCGGGTGACGGCGTCGACGATCTCGCGGTCGCCGTCCTGGTAGAGGGTCCTGCCGAAGTTGTCGCTCTCGGCGCGTGCGGTGACGGTGCCCCAGTCACGGGTGAGACGGCCGCGGGCGAGCGGGCTCCAGGGCAGGGTGGCGACGCTCTGGTCCTCGCACAGCGGCAGCATCTCGCGCTCCTCCTCGCGGTAGAGGAGGTTGTAGTGGTTCTGCATGGACACGAACCGCGTCCAGCCGTGCAGGCGCGCGGTGTGCTGCATCTTGGCGAACTGCCAGGCGTACATCGAACTGGCCCCGATGTAGCGGGCCTTGCCGGCCTTCACGACGTCGTGCAGCGCCTCCATGGTCTCCTCGACCGGGGTGCGCGCGTCGAAGCGGTGGATCTGGTAGAGGTCCACGTAGTCGGTGCCGAGGCGCCGCAGGCTGGCGTCGATCTCCGTCATGATCGCCTTACGGGACAGGCCCAGGGCGTTGGGCCCCTGGTGCATGGCGCCGTTCACCTTGGTCGCGAGGACGATCTCCTCGCGCCGCGCGAACTCGGCCAGCGCGCGGCCGACGATCTCCTCGCTGGTGCCGTCGGAGTAGACGTTCGCCGTGTCGAAGAAGTTGATCCCGGCGTCCAGCGCCCGCCGGATCAGCGGGCGGGACGCCTCCTCGTCCAGGGTCCACTCGTGGGGGCCTCGGTCGGGGAGTCCGAAACTCATGCATCCCACGCAGATCCGGGACACGTCCAGACCGGTCGGGCCGAGCTTCACGTACTGCATCGTTGCGACTCCTGCCTGTGGGGTGTGCGGCTGCCCAGCGTACGGAACGGCGGCGGAGGAACGGAGGGGCCGATCGGTCAGATCCGGTACCGCCTCAGGTCCGGTGTGACGGTCGCCAGGAGCAGCATCGCGGCGATGACGAGCAGGCCGCCGCCGACCACGGCCGTCCGGGCCCCGAAGGCCGCGCCTGCGGTGCCGTGCAGGACGTCGGCGAGCCGGGGTCCGCCGGCGACGACCACGGTGAAGACGCCCTGCATCCGGCCGCGCATCTCGTCGGTGGCGGCGGACAGCAGGATGGCACCGCGGAAGATCATGGAGACCATGTCCGCGACCCCCGCGGCGGCGAGGAACAGCACCGCGAACCAGAGGCTGGTGGTGAGCCCGAAGCCCGTGACGGCCGCGCCCCAGGCCATGACGGCCACGATCACCATGAGTCCGTGCCGGCGGGAGCGGGAGAAGGTGCCCGACATCAGACCACCGACCAGGGCGCCGACGGGGACGGCGGCGAACAGCAGGCCGAGGGCGAGACCTTCGCCGTAGGGCGCGTACGTGGTGTCGGCCAGTTGGGGGAAGAGGGCGCGGGGCATGCCGAGGACCATCGCGATGATGTCGGCGAGGAAGGACAGCAGGAGCACCTTGTGCAGGGCGATGTAGCGGAAGCCCGCGAGGACCTCCCGCCAGCCGGCGCGTCGGGGCTTCGCGTTGTCCAAGGGGGGCAGGGAGGGCAGCTTGTGGACCGCCCAGAGGGTGACGCACAGGGCCAGCGCGTCGATCAGGTACAGCTCGGCCAGGCCGATGACCGGGATGAGGGCGCCGGCGAGCAACGGGCCTGCCACCAGGCCCAGTTGCATCACGGTCGAGCCGAGGGCGGCTGCGGCCGCCAGTTCACCGGCGGGGACCAGCCGGGCCACGGAGGCGTTGCGGGCGGGTGAGTTGAGACCGAAGAACGCCTGCTGGAGGGCGAGCAGGGCCATCAGCGCCCACACCGATTCCAGCCCGATGACGGCCTGTACCCAGAACAGCACCGAGGTGGCGGCGATGCCGGTGTTGGTGACGAGCAGCAGGGTGCGGCGGTCCACGCTGTCGGCGACCGCGCCGCCCCACAGGGCGAACACCACCAGGGGCAGCAGACCGGCGAGGCTCGCGTAGCCGACCCAGGCGGAGGAGCCGGTGATGTCGTAGATCTGCTTGGGTACGGCGACGGCGGTGAGCTGGCTGCCGACGGCCGTCACGATGGTGGACGACCACAGCCGACGGTAGGCGGGGCGGCGCAGGGGGCGGGTGTCCATCGCCCAGCGGTGACGGCCCCGGCGGGGCGGCGTCGGGGCGTCGCCCTCCGGTGCGGTGTCGTCGCCGGCGCTGCTCTCGGTGGTGTCCACGGGCATCCTGATGCTCGATACATCTTTCGATTCGGGCACCACTATCGCGGAGATCACCGCTGCCGGGACAGGCAGCCGCGCAGCCGTCTCACATGCTGTCGCCCCCGCGCCTCACCGGGGAGGGTCGCCGTGTCCCGCCGGAGGGGATCACGCCCCGGCGATCAACATCCCGCCGAGCGCGAGCATCGTCACCGCGACCAGGCCGTCGAGGACCCGCCAGGCAGACGGGCGGGCCAGGAAGCGGCTGAGCAGGCGGGCACCGAAGCCGAGCGCGGCGAACCAGCACAGGCTGGCGAGGCCGGCGCCGAGGCCGAAGGTCCAGCGCAGGGGGCCACGGTCGGAGGCGATGGAGCCGAGCAGGAACACGGTGTCGAGGTAGACGTGGGGGTTGAGCCAGGTCAGGGCCAGACAGGTGAGGACGGCCCGCCGTCGTGAGCCCGCCGACCCGTTGTCCGCGCGCAGGGCGGCGTCGCCCGGCCGCAGGACGCGGCGGACGGCCAGGGCGCCGTAGACCAGGAGGAAGCCGCCGCCGACCAGGGCGACCGCCTTCAGCGCGCCGGGCCAGGCGACGACCACCGCGCCGACCCCGGCGACGCCGAGGGCGATCAGCACCGCGTCGGAGAGGGCGCAGATGGCCACGACGGGGAGCACGGCGTCGCGGTGCAGTCCCTGGCGCAGGACGAAGGCGTTCTGGGCGCCGATGGCGACGATGAGGGAGAGGCCGGTGCCGAATCCGGCCGCGAGGGCGGTCATTTCGCTGAACACACCCTCGACGCTAGGAAACGCACCACCCATGCGTACAGCTAAAGATTCTTACGTATCATTAGCATTCGTGATGTCTCAGCTTCCGGCCGACCTGGTGCGCACCCTGCTGACGGTGGTGGACGAGGGTACGTTCGACGCGGCCGCCGCCGCCCTGCATGTGACACCGTCGGCGGTCAGCCAGCGGGTCAAGGCACTGGAGCAGCGGGTCGGCCGGGTCCTGCTGGTCCGCGCCAAGCCGGTGCGGACGACCGAGTCCGGTGAGGTGATCGTCCGGTTCGCGCGCCAGCTGGCCCGCCTCGAACACGACGCGCACACCGCGCTCGGCATGACCGGCGCCGACGAGACCACGCGGGTGTCCATCGCCGTGAACGCCGACTCGCTGGCCACCTGGTTCCTGCCCGCCCTCACCCGCGTGCCCGAGGAACTGCGCCCTTGCTACGAACTGCTGCGCGAGGACGAGCAGCACACGGCCCGGCTGCTGCGCGAGGGTCTGGTGACGGCTGCGGTCACCTCGGCGCCGGACGCCGTGGCCGGGTGCTCGGTCCGGCCGCTCGGCCGGATGCGGTACCTGCCGTGCGCCTCGCCCGGCTTCGCCGAACGGTGGCTCGGCGCCGGAACGGACGTGCCGCTCGAAGACGTGATCACGGACGCGCCGGTCGTGTTCTTCGACCGGCGGGATGACTTCCAGAACGTCTTCGTCCGCCGCCTGACGCGGGGCCGTCCGGCCGGGGCGCGCCGGCACTACGTGCCGACGTCCGAGGGCTTCGCCGACGCCGTGGCCTCCGGGATGGGCTGGGGCATGGTGCCCGCCGCGCAGGCCGAGCCGTTGCTCGCCGCCGGACGGCTCGTGGACCTGGCCCCGGAGCGACCCGTGGACACCCCGCTGTTCTGGCAGCAGTGGAAGCTCGACTCGCCGACGCTGACTGCCGTGGCGGACGCGGTCGCCGCGGAGGCCGCCGAGGCGCTCGACCCCTGAGTCGGCTCATCCGGGGGCGAACGGCCCTTCCAGCGCCGCCCACTGGAGCAGCATGATGGTCTTGGCGTCGGCGATCTCCCCGCTGCGGATCATCTCCAGGGCCCTACGGAAGGGCAGTTCGACGAGTTCGATGTCCTCGCCCTCCTCGTCGAGGCCCCCACCCTCGTGCGTACGGGTCGAGGGGCCGTACGAGGCGGCGTAGAAGCTCACGCGTTCGGTGACCGAGCCGGGGCTCATGTAGATGTCGAAGACGTGCTGGATCTCGCCGATGGTGTGGCCGGTCTCCTCGATCACCTCACGCCGTACGGCGATCTCGGGGTGCTCGTCCTCCTCGTCGAGCAGGCCGCCGGGTGTCTCGATCAGCATTCCGTCGGGGTGCCCGTTGACGTACACCGGGTAGCGGAACTGGCGGGTGAGCAGGACAGTTTCGCGCCCGGCGTCGTAGAGGAGGACGGTGGCGCCGTTGCCCCGGTCGTGCGTCTCGCGCTCCTGGGTGCTCCAGGTGCCGTCCGCGTGCTGGAAGTCGAAGGTCGTCGTGCGCTCCACGTACCAGTGGCTGGACAGCAGTCGCACGTCCCGGACCTTCACGCGCGGGTTGCCGGTCAGGTCCCGGCCGGTGCGGTCGAGCCCGGTGCGGCCCCGGCGGTCCGGGAGGTCGACGCCGACGGTCTTGTTGGTCATGCGTCCGCTTCTACCACCCCGGCCACGGCCTTGTCAGTCGCCTCAATTGGCGTGCACCGCGCGTCGCTTGGCGGAATCGGGCGCTCCGGGACAGCATGCCCGTATGAAGAGTGATCTTTTCTCCCACGAGAACATGGTGCAGCTGGCCCACGCGCCCGGCATGACCCTGCAGAACGCCAAGTCCATCAAGTACGCGGTCAACGGCGAGATGCTCGCCCGGCAGGGCGCGATGATCGCCTTCCGGGGGAACCTGCAGTTCGAACGCAAGGGCCAGGGCATGGGCGGCATGCTCAAGCGCGCGGTCACCGGGGAGGGGCTGCCGCTGATGGCGGTGCGCGGTCAGGGCGAGGCCTGGTTCGCGCACGAGGCGCAGAACTGCTTCATCGTCGATGTCGAGCCGGGCGACGTGTTCACCGTCAACGGCCGCAACGTGCTCTGTTTCGACGCCTCACTGTCCTACGAGATCAAGACCGTGAAGGGGGCCGGCATGACCGGCGGCGGTCTGTTCAACAGCGTGTTCACCGGGCAGGGCAGACTGGGTCTGGTGTGTGACGGCAATCCGCTGGTCATCCCCGTCTCACCGCAGCTGCCCGTGTTCGTCGACACCGACGCGGTGGTGGGCTGGACGGCACATCTGAACACCTCGCTGCACCGCTCCCAGTCCTTCGGCTCGATGATCCGGGGCGGCTCCGGGGAGGCCGTGCAGCTGAAGCTGGAGGGCGAGGGCTTCGTGGTCGTGCGGCCGAGCGAGGTGACACCGCAGAAGGCCCAGCAGCACTGACCGGGCGGTGGTGGACGAGGGAGCCCCGCGACCGACCTGGGCGGATCCGACATCTCGCTCGAACAAGCTGTCGAATCTGGGAGTACGCTGGCCATATGGCCATGCACCTCCAGGGCTCCCTCTTCGACCAGTCCGACGACCTCCGC
This sequence comes from Streptomyces sp. NPDC057438, assembly GCF_042802995.1. Taxonomy (NCBI): domain Bacteria; kingdom Bacillati; phylum Actinomycetota; class Actinomycetes; order Kitasatosporales; family Streptomycetaceae; genus Streptomyces; species Streptomyces sp. NPDC057438. Next base: position 86,724 of record NZ_JBHVDD010000028.1, on the reverse strand, counting down.
CTCGGCCCCCTCGACGGGCTACGCCGGCGCGAGCTGGGCGCCGGCGCCTGGATCGACCTGCTGCCCGGCTGGCTCACCGGTGCCGACGCCCTCTTCACCCGACTCGCCGAGGAGGTGCCCTGGAAGGCGGAGCGGCGGCAGATGTACGAGCAGGTCGTGGACGTACCGCGACTGCTTGCGTACTACGGCGCCGAGGACGCCCTCCCCGACCCCGTCCTGGACGAGGCCCGGGAGGCGCTGTCCACGCACTACGGCTCCGAGCTGGGCGAACCGTTCGCCACGGCGGGGCTGTGCTTCTACCGCGACGGCCGCGACAGCGTGGCCTGGCACGGCGACCGGATCGGGAGGGGCGCCCGGGAGGACACGATGGTGGCCATCCTGTCCGTGGGCGACCCCCGCGACCTGGCCCTGCGTCCGCACGGCGGCGGGGAGACCCTGCGGTTTCCGCAGGGGCACGGCGACCTGATCGTGATGGGCGGCTCCTGCCAGCGCACCTGGGACCACGCGGTCCCGAAGTCGACACGGGCGGTGGGGCCGCGCATCAGCATCCAGTTCCGGCCGCGGGGCGTGCGCTAGGGCCCTTCTGCCGGATCTCCGCGGCGTCGCGACGCCCGGCACGCCGAGAGCACGCACCGAACGCCGCTCCTTCTCCCATGGAGACCCGTCAGACGGGCCCTGGCCCGAGTGCCTGAGCTACATCCGGTCGGCGTCGGCGAGGGCCCGCGCCTGTGAGGACCGGGCCAGCCTGGGGCCCAGCCAGCGCTTGAGGCGGCGCAGGGCCTCCAGGCGGCCCGCCGCACGGTCGAGGCGGTAGTAGAGCTGCGGCGGCACGTACGGCAGCAGCGGGGAGTGCCGCTGGCCGAGGAGCGCGAACATCTGTTCCGGGGGCAGGTCGATGTACCGCTGGATGTTCTCGTACCACTGCGCGCTGTGGCGGGCCGCGCTCTGCAGCCGCAGCAGCTCCGACTTGCGCCGCCCCTCGTACGCGGTGAGCGCCGCCTCCGTGTCCGGGTGTGCGCCGAGGGACTCGGCCAGGCAGATCGCGTCCTCCAGGGCGAGGGTGGTGCCGGCGCCGATGGAGTAGTGCGTGGTGTGGGCGGCGTCGCCGAGCAGGACGACGTTGCCGTGGTGCCAGGCGCGGTTGGTCAGCGTGCGGAAGTTGAGCCACTGGGCGGTGCCGTCGTCCTGGGCCCGGCCGAGGAGCGGGTGCCCGTCCAGGATGCCGGCGAAGATCTTCTCCAGCAGGGCGAGCCCGTCACCCTCGCCGAGACGGTCCAGACCCAGGCCGCTCAGCGTCCGCGGGGAGCACTCGATGACACAGGTGCTCTGCTCGTCGCTGAACGGGTAGGCGTACGCCCAGATCCAGCCGTGGTCGGTCTCCTGGAAGGAGAAGGTGAACGCGTCGTGGACCTTGCTGGTGCCGAGCCAGATGTAGGCGTTGCGGCCGAGCGTGATGTCACTGCCGAAGCGGTCGGCGTGCCGCTCGCGCACGGTGCTGTTGACCCCGTCGCCCGCGACGACGAGATCGGCGTCCGGGAGGTCGTCGGCCGTGATGCCGTCCTCGTACGCGACGCGGACGCCCAGGTCCCGCGCCCGCTCGGCGAGCAGTTCCAGCAGGCGGCGCCGGCCGATGCCGAAGCCCCGGTCGCCCGGCTGGACCGTCGTGCGGTCGCGGACGTGGGCGACCCCGCGGTTCCAGGTGACGGAGTTCTCGCTGATGGCGAGAGCCGTCTCGGGATCCTTCTCGCGGAGCTTGTCCAGTAGCTCGGCCCAGTAGGTCACACCCCAGCCGTAGGTCGATCCGGCCGGGTTCCGTTCATGGACGGTGATGTCGTGGGACGGGTCCTGCCGCTTCATCAGGATCGAGAAGTACAGGCCTGCGGGTCCGCCGCCGACGCACGCGATCTTCACGCACACTCCCATTTCGCTGCGCAAAGCGATCAATTGACCACGAAGAGTAGCAGTGCGGGCGCGCCCCGGAATCGCGTCACTTTGCGCGCGTGACAGCCGTCACCCGATCCGCACACCTCCCGCAAGATCATCGGCCACACCCCCCGCGTCGGGCGGAATCTCTCCCTCCACCCCTGCGCGAAGATCCGCCACAGCAAGATCATCTTCGTTCAATCTTGCACGACATGTACGCGATTGTCCTGATCTCAGCCAACCGGATTCCGGGAATTTCCCCCGTTCCCCACTTGATCGATAGGCATGACGGGTCATCAATCACCCCTTGTCCAGAAGGTTCTCGCATGCCCGACATCACCCGCCGCCACGCCCTCGGAGCGGCGGCCGCCCTCGCCGCGACCGTCGGCGCCCCGCTCACCGCCGCCGCGGACGACCACGAGACCCACCAGGGTCACCAGGGCGCCGCGGCCCCCGAGACCTTCGACGAGGTGTACCGGGGCCGCCGCATACAGGGGCACGCGGCCGACGGCGGCGCTCACCATCACGGCGGCGGGTACGCCGTGTTCGTCGACGGGGCCGAACTGCACGTCATGCGCAACGCCGACGGCAGCTGGATCAGCGTCGTCAGCCATTACTCCCCCGTGCCGACCCCGCACGCCGCCGCCCGCGCCGCGGTCGACGAACTCCAGGGCGCCCGTCTCGTCCCCTTCGGCTGACCCGCACCCGCAGCACCGGAACCACCCGAGCCACCCCGAACCACCGCAAGGAGCCGCAGAGCCATGACCATACGCAAGAACCAGGCGACCCTGAGCGCCGACGAGAAGCGGCGCCTGGTCGACGCCCTGATCGCACTGAAGCGCTCCGGCCGCTACGACGAGTTCGTGACGACCCACAACGCCTTCATCCTCGGCGACACCGACAACGGCGAACGCACGGGCCACCGTTCGCCGTCCTTCCTCCCCTGGCACCGCAGATTCCTGCTGGAGTTCGAGCGGGCCCTGCAGTCCGTGGACCCCGCCGTCGCGCTGCCCTACTGGGACTGGACGGCCGACCGCACGACCCGGTCCTCCCTGTGGGCGCCGGACTTCCTCGGTGGCACCGGACGCAGTCGCGACGGACGGGTGATGGACGGACCGTTCGCGGCGTCCACCGGCAACTGGCCCGTCAACGTACGCGTCGACGGCCGTACGTATCTGCGCCGCTCCCTCGGCGGCGCGGTGCGCCAGTTGCCGACCCGGGCCGAGGTGGACTCGGTGCTGGCGATGTCCACGTACGACATGGCGCCCTGGAACAGCGCCTCGGACGGCTTCCGCAACCACGTGGAGGGCTGGCGGGGCGTCAACCTGCACAACCGGGTGCACGTCTGGGTGGGGGGACAGATGGGCACCGGCGTCTCCCCCAACGACCCGGTCTTCTGGCTGCACCACGCCTTCGTGGACAAGCTGTGGGCCGACTGGCAGCGTCTGCACCCCGGCTCGGCCTACGTACCGGCGGCCGGGACGCCGAACGTGGTCGATCTGAACGAGCCGATGAAGCCGTGGAACGACACGAGTCCGGCAGCACTGCTGGACCACACCGCGCACTACACCTTCGACGCCGCCTGACCACGTTGATCCCCGGGGGACTTGGGTACCCGCTCCGGACGCGCCCGGGGCGACCCGGTCGCGACCGACACGCAACCGATGTGAGGAGGCGACCGATGACCCAGATCGAGGAGTCCGTCGAGGTCCACGTCCCCGTCCGGACCGCCTACAACCAGTGGACGCAGTTCGAGACGTTTCCCGAGTTCATGAGCGGGGTCGAGCGGATCGAGCAGCGTTCGGACACACTCACGCACTGGGTGACCAAGGTGGACGGCGTGCGGCGGGAGTTCGACGCGGAGATCACCGAGCAGATTCCGGACGAGCGAGTGGCATGGACGACCGTCGGCGGCGAGGCCCGTCAGGCCGGCGTCGTCACCTTCCACCACCTCTCCGAGGAACGCACGAAGGTCATGCTGCAGATGGTCTTCGAGCCCACGGGCACCGCCGAGAAGGTGGCCGACAAGCTCGGGGTCGTGAAGCGGCAGACCAAGGGCGACCTGGAGCGCTTCAAGACCTTCATCGAGAAGCGCGGCCGGGAGAGCGGGGAGTGGCGCGGCGCCGTCGTGTGACGCCGCACCCCACGCGTCGTGCCGTGCGGCGGCTACTCGGCTCCGGCCGACGCCGCCGTACGGCACTCCGGGTGGCCCCAGCCCTGGTCGTTCTTGGCGATGGGTTCACCCGCGGCGTACGAACGGCCGCACAGACAGCGGCCGGGGAACTTCGCCTTGATCGTGCGGGACGAGCCCGAGGACGAGGACGACGAGCTGCCCCGGGTGCCGGGCCTGCCCGATTTCCCGGACTTCTTCGCCGCGCTCCAGCGGGACGGGACGGTGTCGGGCGCGGCCGGCGGCTCCGGGGAGCCCAGCTCGGTACCGGCCGGCTCCTGGACGACGGCCGCCTGGCTCGCCGCACGGTCGGCGAAGTCGTTCAGGGGGTCGCCGTCGACCTGGTGCGCGGGCACGTAACGGAAGTCCACGGTACGGCCGGTGAGCAGCTCGTCGATACGGACCACGAGTTCCTGGTTGGCGACCGGCTTGCCGGCGGCCGTGCGCCAGCCGTTGCGCTTCCAGCCCGGCAGCCAGGTGGTGACCGCCTTCATCGCGTACTGGGAGTCCATCCGGATCTCGATCGGAACCGCCGGGTCGGTGGCCGCCAACAGCCTCTCCAGCGCGGTGAGTTCGGCGATGTTGTTGGTGGCCCTGCCCAGCGGGCCCGCCTCCCAGCGCGAGGGGGTCTCGTCGTCCTCGGCGACCACCCAGGCCCAGCCCGCTGGTCCGGGGTTTCCCTTGGAGGCTCCGTCACAGGCGGCCACGACACGTTCCGGCATGCACTCGATCATGCCATGCGCGAGGGCGTGGGACCGTCCACGGGTCCCACGCCCCCGCGCGTCCGGCAGCGCCTCAGTCGACGTCCGTGAGCGTCGGCATCTCGCCCTGCGTGGTGCCGACGTCGATGACCGAGAAGGACGCGCCCTGCGGGTCGCTGAGCGCGGCGAAGCGGCCGAAGGGGGTGTCCATCGGGCCGAAGCGCAGGACGCCGCCCCGCGCGGTGGCCCGGGCGACCGCGTCGTCGCAGTCGGGGACGGTGAAGTACACGTTGATGTACGAGGGCACCTCGGGCGGGAAGTCCTCCGCGGTCATGTTCATCCGGCCGAGCAGCGGCTTCTGTCCCAGGTCGAAGACCCGGAAGTCCATGTGGGGGTTACCGGGGTCGTCCATCCGCTTGGAGCGGAAGGAGAAGACGGCCGGGAAGAACGCGTCCGACTTCTCGGGTTCACGGGTGAAGATCTCGGCCCACACATACGCGCCGGGTACGCCCATGGCTTCGAAGCCCTCGTGGACGCCCGCCTGCCAGCCGCCGAAGACGACGCCGTCCGGGGAGCGGGCCAGCAGCATGGAGCCGAACTCACCGACCTGCATCGGCTCCATCAGCACCTCGCCGCCGTTCTCACGGATCCTGGCCGCGGTGGCGTGCACGTCGGACGAGGCGAAGTACAGGCACCAGGCGGACTGGCCCTCCTGGCCGGGCATCGGCGGGACGACCGCGGCCACCGCCTTGCCGTCCGCGTACGCCTGGGTGTAGTTGCCGTACTCGGACGACGACTCGCCGAACGTCCAGCCCAGTACGTCACCGTAGAAGGCCTTCGCCCCCTCGACGTCGCTGAACATCGCGTCGACCCAGCAGGGCGTTCCCTCGGCTTGTGCGGCCATCGCGCCACTCTCCTCGGTTCGGCAGGTGGTTTCCCCGGCTCTCACGCTAGCCAGGACCGGTGCCGCACGCGCGCCGAAGGGGACGGATCGCGTGAAACCGGCACGGGATGCGCGGGGCGGGACCACGACTGTGCGGCGTCTGATAATTTCAGCGGCGCTCGCACTCTCGTTCGCCTCGACTCGTGAGGTGGCTCCATGCCCGGCCGGCCGTTCAGACCTACGGCGCTGCCGTGCGTCCGGGGCCGGTCGGCGCGCGTGCTGCTCGTGGTCGTGTCGGCCGTGACCACGTTCCTGTTGTTCTGCGCGGGCTCGCCTCCCGGTGACACTCCGGCGCAGCGCCCGCACACGGTCTCTGCGGGGCCTCGGGCGGAGGTTCCCGTCGCCGCGCGAGCGGGTCAGGTGGACCGCGATCCCTGCGAGCACCGTCCCGGCGGACGCGACTGCCACTCCCCCGACCCCACCGCGGTGCTCGTCCAGGTGCCGTCGCCCGGCGCCGACCACACCGCCACCTCCTGGCAGCCGGTGACGGCCGGGGCCCCGGTGGCGCCCGCCGGTTCGCGGGAGCCGGGGCGGTCCCGCCCTCCCGATCTCCACGAACTGCAGTTGCTCCGCGTCTAGGCCATGCGCCGGGAGCCCCGTGGGCCCCGCGGAGATCCCTCCGCGGGGCCCAGCGCGGGCACCGGCCCCCGCGACAGATCCGAGACGACCAGCAGCACCGCCCGGCCGTACGCGGCACGGCGGGGAGAAGGACACCCCATGGCTTCATCCAAGGCGAAGGCCAACAACGGCGGCCCGAAGGGCAGGAACAACAGCCCCAAGGCGAGGGAGGCGGCGCGGCGCGCCCGTGTGGAGGAGATACGCAAGGCCGAGCAGGCGCGTGAGCGACGGACGCGGGTGCTCATGATCGGCGTCACCACCGCCATCCTCGCCGGGCTCGTCGGCGGCGGCTGGTACCTCATCGACTCCGCGCAGGACAAGGAGGCCGCGGAGGCGGCGGCGAAGGCCGCGCCGGTCGACGGGGTCAAGAGCTGGTCCAAGCTCACCCAGAACCACGTCACCGAGCCCGTCGAGTACAAGATGAGCCCCCCGGTGGGCGGCGACCACAACCAGGTGTGGGTCAACTGCGACAAGCAGGTGTACACCAAGGCCGTGCCGAACGAGAACGCGGTGCACGCGCTGGAGCACGGCGCCGTCTGGATCACGTACAACGACAAGGCGGCCGAGGCCGACGTCAAGTCGCTGACCGGCCTGGTGAAGAAGACGACGTACTCGTTCATGAGCCCCTACGAGGACCAGTCCTCCCCCATCGTGCTGAGCGCCTGGGAGCACCAGCTGAAGGTGGACAAGGCGTCCGACCCGCGGGTGCGGAAGTTCCTGAACAAGTACATCCAGGGCGAGCAGACGCCGGAGCCGGGTGCCGCGTGCAGCGGCGGCATGACCCCGTGACCTGAGCGCTGACGGGGGCGCCCGGCCGGACCGGGCGCCCCCGTGTGCCCGCGAGGGCACGACCGCCTCGGCTCCGCCGCTCACCCGGGTGCGCTGCGCCCGGGCCGCACGGTAGCGGGCTGTCCGACCTCGCAGGACCCCACGGGCGGCTGGGTGACTGGGTGTCGAGCCGACGGAGTGAGCGAGCCGCGAGTCGTACCACGGGCCTCGGCGGGCCGTCCGGGTACGGGATCGCCCCCCGGGCCGCACGGGCCGGCGCACCGGCCGGGGCCTTCCGCGTGGCCGACACATGTCTTCCGCCGCGCGGCGGGCTGTGCTTGCCTGGGGAACCGTTTTCGATGGCCGGGGCCGGAGTCGCCGTATGCGCAGGGCGTGGATCGTGGGAGTGGCGGGAGCGGTGCTCGCCGCGCTGTCCCTGGGCGCGTGCGGGGATCCGGAGTCCGCGCCGGACGGGCCCCCGCCCTCGGCCACGGCGCCCGACCCGTCACCGACCACCCGTTCGCGGGCCACCACCGCGCCCCGGGACAGCGAGGCCGCGAAGCCGGCGCCGAAGGTGCTCTACCTCGGGGACTCGCTGGCCGTGGAGAACCAGCGCGTCCTCGGCACTCTGCTGAAGGACGGTCTCGGCGCCCGCTACACGAGCGTGCCGTACGGGGGCACCACGCTGTGCGACTACCTGGAGGGCACGGCCGACCGGTCGCTCGTCCCGCCCCGGGACAAGGCGGCCGCACTGGTGCGCCGGCTGCGTCCGGACTACGTGGTCCTGCAGTTCTGGGGCAACGCGTGGGACTACACGCCCTGCATGGACGGCGTCACCTACGGCAAGGCCCGCGCGGAGTACTTCCGGCGGTACGAGGCCGCCGCCGACGGGCTCACCGAACAGATCGCGAACGCGGGCGGCGAGCACCGGCCCACGATCGTCTGGGTGCTCCAGGGCCCGGACCCGATGACCCCGGACCGGGTCCGCCGTGTGAACGCCCTGTACGAGAGGCAGGCCGAGGACTCCGGCGACCTCACCGCGGACGCCGGCCGGGCCGTGAGCCCGGCCTCGGACCGCTACACCTGGACCCAGTACCTGCCGTGCACCCCGTACGAACGCGCGCACGACGGCTACTGCACCCAGCCGGACCGGGCCCGTACCGCCCTCCACCACGACAAGGACTATCTCCACTTCTGCCTGGCCCCGACGACGTCCAGGCCGAGGCCCTGCCCGGTCGTGTCCCCCGGCATCACGCGCATGGCCCGCGCGATCACGCGGGCCATCGCCGACGACGCGTCCTAGAGCCGTGGATCCGGCCTAGACGGGCTGCGAGGTGTGCTCGTCGTCCCCCGCGGCCGTGTTCTGTCCCCGCCGGTCCCGCTCCCGCTGTCGCCTGGAGGCCCAGAGGCTGGTGGCGGTGGTGACGGCGAGGACGAGGACGATGAAGCCGAGGGAGAAGGGGATGGTGATCTCGGGGACGTGGACGCCGGACTCGTGCAGGGCGTGCAGGACGAGTTTGACGCCGATGAAGCCGAGGATGATCGACAGGCCGTAGGAGAGGTGGACGAGCTTCTTCAGCAGGCCGCCGATCAGGAAGTACAGCTGACGCAGGCCCATCAGGGCGAAGGCGTTGGCGGTGAAGACGATGTACGGGTCCTGGGTGAGGCCGTAGATCGCGGGGATGGAGTCGAGGGCGAACAGGACGTCGGTGGAGCCGATGGCGAGCATCACCACCAGCATCGGCGTCATCACGCGCCCGCCGTTCTCCTCCACCCACAGCCGGGTGCCGTGGTAGCGGTCGGCCACCCCGAAGCGTTTCTCCACGGCCTTGAGGAGCTTGTTCTCCTCGTACTCCTCCTCGTGGCCGCTCTTGCGGGCGTCCTGCACCAGCTTCCAGGCCGTGTAGATCAGGAACGCGCCGAAGAGGTAGAACACCCAGGAGAAACTGGAGATGATCGCCGCGCCGGCGGCGATGAAGACCGCACGCAGCACCAGGGCCATCAGGACACCGACCATCAGCACCCGCTGCTGGTACTGCGGGGGCACCGCGAACTTCGCCATGATCAGCACGAAGACGAAGAGGTTGTCGACGCTGAGGGACTTCTCGGTGACGAACCCCGCGAAGAACTCCCCCGCGGGCCCGCCGCCGCCGAAGGCCAGCACGCCCAGGCCGAACGCGACCGCCAGGGCGATCCACACGGCCGACCAGATCCCGGCCTCCTTCACCGACACCTCGTGCGGTTTCCGGCCGATGAAGAAGTCGACGGCGACCAACAGCCCCAGGGCCACGATCGTGAGCAGCCAGGTGGACAGCGAGACGTTCAAGGTTCCTCCGGGTCACAGGCGTTGCACGGGAAAGCCTCACCGGAGTCCTTTGCGACCGCTACCCGGCCCAGGTAAAGAATGACCGAAATCGCGGTGCCCGGCTGGTGGGAGGCCCGGCCGGGAGGGCCGCCCACCGGAAGGAGGATGTGCGGACCGCTACTCGCCCGCGTACGCCTTCTGCAGCGCGGCGAGGTCGAGCTTGCCCATCGCCATCATCGCCGCCGTGGCGCGGGCCGCCTTCTGCGCGTCCGGGTCGCTGATCATCTCGATGAGAGCGGTGGGCACGACCTGCCAGGACACGCCGAACCTGTCCTTGAGCCAGCCGCAGGGGCCGGGCTCGCCCCCCTCGGTGAGGCTGTTCCAGTAGTAGTCGATCTCGTCCTGGTCGGCGCAGAGGATCTGGAAGGAGACGGCCTCGGTGAACGTGAACTGCGGGCCGCCGTTGAGGGCGACGAACCGCTGGCCGTTGGCCTCGAAGTCCACGGTGAGCACCGTGCCGGCGGGCTGGTGCGCGCCCTCGCCGTAGTGGGTGACCCGGCCGAGCCGGGAGTTCTTGAAGATCGAGACGTAGTGGGCGGCCGCCTCCTCCGCCTGGCCGTCGAACCACAGGCAGATGGTGAATCCGTCGCTGGACATGAGTGCCTCCTCGGGGCGGGGTGTGTCGTCTCTGTATCGACCGGTCCCGCTGCCGAAACTCATCGGTGGCGCGGGCATCCGCTGGGGAGGAGCACGGCGGGCGACCGGCCTCTGCTGTCGGCTAATCTGCCGTGGGCAGAGAAAGTCCAGGTGAGGGGGGTTCGTGGGGAGGGTGGAGTCAGCGGCCACCACGGTCGCGTCCATCCGAGGGAGGAAAAGTGACTCCATCGACCACCGGCCGGGCCCCCGCGTTCGCCCCGCGCGCCGAGGAGGGCGACACCCCGGCGTCCCGCTTCGACGACCATCTCGCCGCGCAGCTCCTCGCGCAGCGGATCGTCTTCCTGGGCACCCAGGTCGACGAGGTCTCCGCCAACCGGGTCTGCGCCCAGTTGCTGCTGCTGTCGGCGGAGGATCCGCGCACCGACATCAGCCTCTGCATCAACAGCCCCGGCGGTTCGGTCACCGCGGGCCTCGCCGTCTACGACACGATGCGGCTGATCCCGAACGACGTGTCGACGCTGGCGATGGGCTTCGCGGCGAGCATGGGCCAGTTCCTGCTGAGCGTGGGCGCCCGCGGCAAGCGCTACGCACTGCCCAACGCGCGGATCATGATGCACCAGCCGTCGGCGGGCATCGGCGGCACCACCGCCGACATCGAGATCCAGGCGGAGAACCTGGAGTTCACCAAGCGCGCCATCGAGCGGATCACCGCCGAGCACACCGGCCAGAGCGTGGAGACGATCTCCCGGGACGGCGACCGCGACCGCTGGTTCACGGCCGAACAGGCCAGGGAGTACGGGATGGTCGACCGGGTCGTCGAGGCGCTCGACGACGTACGGCCGGCCACCTCGCGCCGACGGATGGGGCTGCAGTGATGGGGACGTACACGATTCCGAACGTGGTCGAGCGGACGGCGCAGGGCGAGCGGTCCTACGACGTGTTCAGCCGGCTCCTGTCCGAGCGGATCATCTTCCTCGGCACCGAGATCGACGACGGGGTGGCCAACGTCGTCATCGCGCAGCTGCTCCATCTGGAGTCCTCGGCGCCGGAGAGCGAGATCGCGATCTACATCAACTCGCCCGGGGGATCGTTCACTTCGCTGATGGCGATCTACGACACGATGTCCTACGTACGTGCGCCGGTATCGACGTTCTGCGTCGGGCAGGCGGCCTCGACGGCGGCGGTGCTGCTGGCGGGCGGGGACGCCGGGCGGCGCTTCGTGCTGGAGCACGCGCGGGTGCTGCTGGGGCAGCCGGCGAGCGGGGGCCGTCAGGGCACGGTCTCCGATCTCGCCCTGCAGGCCAAGGAGATGGTGCGGATCCGGGCCCAGGTCGAGGGTGTGCTCGCGCGGCACACGGGGCGCGAGGTGGCCGATCTGCGGGCCGACATGGACCGGGACAAGGTGTTCACGGCTCAGGAGGCGGTGGCCTACGGGCTGGCGGACGAGGTGCTGAACCGGCGGCTGGTGGGGGTCTGAGGGCCCGCGCCCCGGCGAGGGGCGCGGGGTACGGCAGTCAGGCCACGAGGCACAGGCCGTCGTAGGGGGCCCGGGGGGTCCTGCGGGTGGCGTGGCGGGTCAGCTCCGTCTGCGCCAGCGACAGCAGGTCACCGAGGCCCAGGCCGAGGGCCTGGGCGGCGGCCGCGAGGACCTCCGAGGAGGCCTCCTTGCGGCCTCGTTCCACCTCGGAGAGGTACGGCATCGAGATGCGGGCCTCGTCGGCGACGTCCTTCAGGGTGCGTTCCTGTGCCAGCCGTTCGCGGCGCAGCACGTCGCCGACCAGGTCGCGCCAGAGGGGTTCCCTGGCAGGGGGAGCGGCCGGGCCGACCGGACGGACCGGGCGGGCGGCCGCCGGGCCCGTCGGCGCCGGGCGCAGCGGGATGACTCGGGCTTCGTTCGAGGCGTGTCGGCTCACTTCTCCAGCCTAGGAACTCGAGGCGGGAGGGGAAGGGGGCGGCGTTCCGCCCTCAGGGAAATCGCCGGGTGGCGGCTCCGGGGCGTCACTCGCCGATGCGGCCGTCGATGCGTTCGCGCAGGAGGTCGGCGTGGCCGTTGTGCCGGGCGTACTCCTCGATCAGATGGACCAGGACCTCGCGCAGGGCGATGGGCTCGCCGTCGTGGCGTCCGGTGGCCGCGAGGTCGGGGGCCGCCGCCACGAGGCGTTCGGCGAAGTCGACCTCGCCGCGCCAGGTCCGCCAGGCATCGGCGACGGCGTCCGGGTCCGCCACGGCGTCGTTGAAGTCCCCGTCCGGGTCGTCCCCGGCGCGATAGTGGCGCGGCGACGGGGGCTCCCCCGCCAGCACCTGGCGGAACCAGTACTGTTCGACGCCCGCGAGGTGGCGTACGAGGCCGAGCAGCGACATGTTCGACGGTGGCACCGAACGGCGGGCCAGGGCCTCGGCGTCCAGATCCGCGCACTTCAGCTCCAGGGTCAGCCGCTGGTTGCGCAGATACCCGACCAGCGTGGCCCGCTCTCCCTCGAAGCCTCCGTCGCCGCGCGGATCTCCTTCGGGGCCGACGAACCGGTCCCCCCAGCCGGGTTTCCGCTCGGGCAGGGGCTGTTCGTCGGGCCGGGTCACACCAAGGTCACTCATACGCAGGAGCATCGACGGTCATGGTGCCGCCGCGCCACCCCATTTCCGCCGGTCACGCCGCGTCGGCGTGCTCCGGCGGCGGGGCCCGGGGGCAGGTCCGGAGGCTAAGCCTCCTGAACCGGCCGTGGATTCCCGTACAACCCTTGCTCACCACGAGGTGTCGAACACGGCGCCGGACAAGGAACGGGCCCTTTCCGGACACCCCCGCGCTGCCCGGCCGTTCTTACTTCCAGGAGCCGAACATGCGCAAGAACCGTTCGGCAGCGCTCGCCGCTGCCACATTTCTTCTTGTCTCGGGCGCGGCCATCGCCACCGCGCCGTCCGCCTACGCCGGCGCGCCCGGCAGCACACGGGCCGGTGACCGCAACAGCGACTTCAACGGCGACGGTTACGAGGACATCCTGGTCGGCGCGCCCGGAGCCACCGTGAGCGGCAAGCAGGGCGCCGGCCTGGTGACCGTGCAGTACGGCTCGTCCAAGGGCATCGGCACGAGCAATGCCACCCGCTTCAGCCAGTCGACGTCGGGGGTCGCGGGCGCGGCCGAGACGGGAGACGGGTTCGGCCGGGCGGTCGCCACGGGCGACCTGGACGGCGACGGGTACGACGACGCCGTGGTGGGCATCCCCGGCGAGGACATCGGCACGCTCAAGGACGCGGGCGGCGTGGCCATCCTGTGGGGTTCGAAGGCCGGGCTCCAGGGTGCCGCGAGCGACTGGCTGGAGACCGAGGAGCCCGCCGCGGGCGAGCAGTTCGGCACCGGTCTGGCCGCCGGCCGCTTCACCGCCGAGACGGACGGCGACATCCTCGCCGTCCTCGACCCGTACGGAGTGGAGCTGTTCGCGTACGACGAGGCGGCGCGCGGCCCGATGCGCCGGGAGTCCGCCCAGCGGTTCGACGCGAAGGCCGAGGCCCGTGACATCCGGCCCGTGTCCATGACCACCGGAGACTACGACAAGAACGGCTTCGCCGACCTCGTCGTGTCGGGGCTGAGTCTGGGCGACGAGCCCGGGTACGGGTGGTCCGCGTATCTGTCGGGCAACGCGGACGGACTGAAGTACGAGCGCGATCTGCGTGGCGGTCCGGTCGCGGCGTCCGGGGACATCAACAACGACGGTTACGACGACCTGGTGACCGGTGATCCGAACTCCCCGGACGACCAGCCGGGTGAGACGCAGACGGGCGGGCTCGTCGGCGTGCGCCTCGGGGGTCCGGACGGCCCGGCGGCGGACCCGGACTGGTGGGTGCAGGACTCCCCGGGCGTGCCCGGTGTCGCCGAGGCCGGTGACGGCTGGGGCTCGGACCTGTCGGTCGCGGACACCGACGGGGACGGGTTCGCGGACGTGGCGATCGGCGCCGCGGGCGAGGACATCGGCACGGTGAAGGACGCGGGCGCCGTGTGGGTGCTGCGCGGCTCCGCCGCCGGGCTGACCTCGGCCGGCGCCCGGTCCTGGGACCAGAACTCCGCGGACGTGCCGGGCGCCGCGGAGAAGGGCGACAAGTGGGGCGCCCAGGTCCGGCTGACCGACCCGAACGGCGACGGACGCTTCGGGCTGCTGGCCGCCGCGCCGGGCGAGAACACCGGCGACGGTCATGTCTGGGTGCTCTCGGCGGGCTCGGGCGGTGTCACGGCGGCCGGGTCGTGGACGTACAACGCCGCCTCCCTCGGGGCGCCCCATGTGAACGCCCTGTTCGGGTCCGCGATCGACGAGTGAGGCGACGGGGCCCCGAAACGGCCGCGCGAGCCGGTCAGGAATCCGGGTCGGCCGGATCCGGGACACCGTCGAGGGATGCCGACCCGGTGGTCGTGGTGTCGTCCGGCGGCGCGTCGGCCGTCTCGGGGCTCTGCGGCGGTGTCGTGGGCCCGGTGGTCGGTGTCTCCGGCACCGACGGGGGCGAGGTGGACGGGGTCGCGGAGGACGAGGAGGGGCAGGGGCTGGCGCTGCCGTCGGAGTCCCTCTTCTCGGGGTTCTTCGTCGCGTCGCTCGGGGACGAGGGGCACGGCTCGGGGGATTTCGAGGGCGGTTCCTCGGAGAACGACGTCGACGCCGACGGGGAGGGCTGGTTGACGGGCGGGGTGGTCTTCTTGTCCTTCCCGCCCGTGTCACCGGCGGGGCGGGTGAACCAGTCGTCGTGCTCGGGGTCGTAGAGGACGAACACATCGACGACCACGGTGGAGCGCTCGACGACCACGACGTTCTGCGGCCGGTACGACGGCCAGGAGTCGCCCTTCGGCTCCGGTGTGGTCTTCAGCGCGACCGGCGGCTTCAGCGGGTTGCCGCACGCGCAGCGCACCCGGGGGACGCCCCGGTCGTCGATGAGGACGGCCGTGCCGGACTGGAGGACGGCCTGGTAGCTGGTGGCGGCCCCGTCGCGGTAGCCGTGGTTGGTCACCCGGGTGTCCATGCGCAGCTGTACGGGGGTCAGTGAGCGCAGATAGGCGGGTACCCCGGAGGAGTCGACACCGGCGACGGAGGCGAACGCGTCGTTCTTGGCGGGGTTCGCCCCCAGCACCTTGATCTGCTTCTCCACGTCACAGCTGGAGACGTTGCGCGTGCCGCCGTAGAGGCCGGGGGACGAGCCGTCCACGGCACGGGTCACGTTGGCGGGTTCCGAGCTGCTCGGTGTGGCCGTGGGGGTCTCGGGCACGGTGGAGCTGTCCGTGGCCGTCGACTCGGTGAACGGGTCGGGGCCCGCCTTGCCTGCGGCCTGGAGAAAGACCTCGCCGCCGGCGGAGCCGCCGGAGTCGTCGGAGCGGGTGAAGACGACGATCAGGACCACCGCGACGAGAGCCGCGGTGACCATGAGGGCGACACGGGGAGCGGACCGCCACCACGGATGACCGGGGCTTCCGGGGCCGCCGGTTCCTCCCGAGCCGCCCGGGCCACCCCCGGAGCCGCCGGTGCCGCCCGGACCGCCGGTGCCACCGGGGCCCGAGGCGTCGTCCGGTGGCACCGGGGCGCTCGGCCGCGTGGGGCTGGGCGGGGCGGTGGGACCGGGCTGCTGCGGCCCGGACAGAGGACCGGAGGGCGGTCCTGTGGGACGGCCGGAGGACGGCTGTTCGGAACTCACGGGTCTTCTCCCGGCGTAGGGATTTCGCGGCGAAGCACTGGGACCGATGTCAGTCGATTGATCGACGTCGGTCGATGCACATGTTTAACCGCTTTGTGACTCTTTTCTCCGTAACAGGGCCATTGTGTCCTCTGGTCCCGCGGCGCCCGCAAGCCGAACGAGGCCGGGTGCTCCGGCGCGCGGAGTGTCACCGCCGTGCTTAGCGTGGCAAGAGTGAGCCCTCGGACCCTGTCGCCCCGGCAGCCCACCGCACCCGAGCGGGCGGTCGCCCGCCACGGCTGGCTCCACGCCCTCGCGACCGTGCTGGCCGGGCTGATCGCGATGATCGTGGTGGCGTCCCTCGGCCTGTGGGCGGCGGGCGCGGCGGACCTCCCGGACGGCGCGTTCCCCCGGGTCGTCGCGGCCACCGTCGTGACGGCGGTCGGCGGCACGATCGAGCTGTCCGGGGGCGCCGGCTCCCTCGCCGAGACCCGGGCGGGCCTGACCGTGATGCCGCTGTCGGTGACCGTCGTGGGCGCGCTGGTGATCGCGGCCGGGTTCCTGCGGCCGTTGCGTCATCGGGCGGTGACGGGCGCGGCCGAACTCGCCGGCTGGGCCGCCCGGATCGCCGTCCTGTGGCTGGCGGCGCTGACCGGCCTGGCGCTCTCCGCCCGGCAGAGCTTCGACATCCCGCTCGGCGACGTGGGCGACCTCCTCGGCACCTCCGCCGACGTGGGGTTCGAGGCGGCCATGGCGCCGACCCTGTTCTTCGGACTGGTGTGGCTCGCCGGGGTTCTCGTCCTGGCGCTGCTGGTCGCGCGCGGGGCGCCGCTGCCCGCGCGGCTGCTGCGGTCCCAGGAGTCGGTGCGCCCGGCCGCGTACGCGATGGTCGGCCTGCTGCTGGCGTGCCTCGCCATCGGACTGGTGATCGCGGCCGTGGTCGCGATCACCCGTGGGCACGCCGCGGAGACCGCGGCGCTGATCCTGCTGGGCCTGCCGAACGTGGTGTGGCTCGCCTTCACGATCGGCCTGGGCGCCACCTGGGACAGCCAGGTGGAGGGCCCCTTCGGGCTGCCGATGCCGAAGATCCTGGACGAGGTCGTGCGCGGGCCCGACGTGTCCACCCTGAACCTGGGCTCGCTCGCCGAGTACGACGGCCGGGTGTGGTGGTTGCCCGCCGTGAACGCCGTGCTGCTGCTCGTGGCCGCGTTCGTGATGGCTGCCCGCTCCCCCGCCCGGATACGGCTGTGGCAGCACGCCGTGCACATGGCGGCCGCTCTCGCGCTGACGGTCCTGATGGTCTGTCTCGTGGCCCGGATCTCCGCGCACTACGGGCTGTCGGTCCTCGGTATCGGTGACCTCGGCGGCGGCCTGGGCGGGGAACTGTTCCTGCGGCCCCACCTGTGGACCGCGCTCGGGCTCGCCGTGCTGTGGGGACTCGTGACCGGGTTCCTGGGCGGGGCGCTGGCCAGGGGTGTGCGGCGCCGGGGCGCGGTCGGCGAGGGCGCCGGCCGCCGGTAGGCGGGGCGCGGGCGTCCGGGAGCGGGCGCCGGGCGACGCCCGCGTGGAGGGGCGCCGCGCGGCCTGCGGCGCCCCGGTCTCAAGCGCTCACGTGCACGCCCTGGGGGCACCGCTCACGCTCACGCCTTCGGGGCCGCCGCTCACGCCTCCGTCGTCGTCAGTCTCTCCGCGCGGCGGGAGAGGAGGGAGGCGCAGATCTCCCCGGCGCGGACGGCGGTGGTGGAGAGCAGTGTCGAGGTGAGGCCGTGGGTGTGCTCGGTGCCGCCCTGGAGGTAGATGTCCGCGCTGACGTCGGGGGCGGTGGCCACGCGGTGGTCACGGCCGACCTGGAGGGCGTCCTCCTCGTCGCGCAGGCAGAGCTTGCCGATCTCGCCGAGGTTGTCGCCGACCCCGCGCGGCCGGTAGCCGGTGGCGTGGACGAGGAGGTCCGCGGAGAGGGTCTCGCGCTCCCCCGTCGGCAGGAACTCCACGGTGACCCGGACGTCGTCCGTGCCCGCCTCCACCTCGCGCAGGCGGGAGACGTTCATCATCCGCAGCCGTTCCCGGCCCTGGACCTTCTCCTGGTACATGGTCCGCGACAGCGACTCGATCAGATCCATGTCCACGACGGAGTAGTTGGTGCTGCGGTGGTAGTCGAAGAGGGACTGCTTCACCTCACGGGGCGAGCCGTAGTACAGGTCGACGGCCTCGGGGTCGAAGATCTTGTTGGCGAAGGGGCTGTCGTCGGCGGGCGTGTAGCCGTACTTGGCGAAGACGGAGCAGATCTCGGCCTCGGGGAAGCTGCGGTGGAGGTAGTCCACGGCCTCCGCCGCACTCTGTCCGGCGCCCAGGACGACGGCGCGGCGTATCGGGCGGCCCGAACGCTGGGCCTGCGCGACGCGGGGCAGCAAGTCGCTGGTGTGCCAGACGCGGTCGGACAGGACCGCGTCCGGCGGGAGGTGCGGTTCCAGGCCCGCGGCCACACAGATGCTGCGGGCACGGCGGACGGTGAACCGCTCCGGGTCGCCGGGGGTGCGGCTGGTGACGTCGAAGTAGCGGATCTCGCCGTCCCGGGTGACGGGGCGCACGGAGACGACCTCGGCGGAGTACTCGACGAGGTGGGAGACGCGGGCGGCGGCCCACTCGAAGTAGTCGTGGAACTCGATGCGCAGCGGGAAGAGGGTCTTCAGGTTGAGGAAGTCGACGAGCCGGCCCTGGTCGCGCAGGTAGCACAGGAAGCTGAAGTCGCTGGTGGGATCACGCATCGTCACCAGGTCCTTCAGAAAGGACACTTGCATGGTGGCATCGTCGATGAGCATGCCGCGGTGCCAGCCGAACCGGGGTTGTCTCTCCAGGAAGCCGACCCGCAGCCCGTCCTCGGGGGCGGCCCCGGCGGAGTGTTCGTGCAGCGCGATGGCGAGTGCCAGATTCGACGGGCCGAATCCGATCCCCAGTACGTCGTAGATGGAATCCGGCCCGGTGTGCAGCATCGTCACCGCGTCATCGCCTTTCATCGAGAAAAGGGGTCCACACAGTCGCCCCAGCAGGAACACCGCCTCCCCCAGCAGAGACATGTTAGATAAGGTAAGCCTTACCTAGCAACGGTTGAGGAGGGCTCATATGCGGATCGCCATGTTCGGATACCAGACGTGGGGACACCGGACGCTGCGTGCGCTGCTGGATTCCGGACACGATGTGGTACTCGTCGTCACCCATCCCCAGAGCGATCACGCGTACGAGAAGATCTGGAACGACTCGGTCGCCGATCTCGCCGAACAGCACGGTGTACCGGTGCTGTTGCGCAACCGGCCGGGCGACGAGGAGCTGCTGCGCGCACTCAAGGAGGCCGATCCGGACCTCATCGTGGCCAACAACTGGCGGACCTGGCTGCCGCCCGAGATCTTCGACCTGCCGGCGCACGGCACGCTCAACATCCATGACTCGCTGCTCCCGACGTACGCGGGGTTCTCCCCGCTCATCTGGGCGCTCATCAACGGCGAGCAGGAGGTCGGCGTCACCGCCCACCGCATGGACGGCGAACTCGACATGGGCGACGTGCTGTTGCAGCGTTCGGTGGCGGTCGGGCCGAAGGACACGGCGACGGACCTGTTCCACCGCACGGTCGACCTGATCGGGCCGTTGGTCACGGACTCACTCGAACTCATCGACTCCGGCAGGGCCGTGTGGACGCCGCAGGACCGCTCCCGGTCGAGTTTCTTCCACAAGCGGTCCCTGGAGGACAGCCGGATCGACTGGACCTGGCCCGCCGAGGACCTGGAGCGCTTCGTCCGGGCGCAGTCCGACCCGTACCCCAACGCCTTCACCCACCACCGGGGCGAGCGGATCCGGATCGTCGCCGCCTCCGTCTCCGAGGGTCGCTACGGCGGCACGCCGGGTCGGATCTTCATCCGGGAGGGCGACGGGGTCGTGATCGTGGCGGGTGCCGACGCCCGCTCCGGGCGGCTGCCGGGACTGGTGGTCGAGCGGGTGCGGACGGAGGACGGCACGGAGTACGCGGCGACGGACTACTTCCGCACGATGGGTGGTTATCTGACGGCCCGCCCGTGACGGGCCGTCGGTGAGGCAGGGGGCGTCGGCGGCCGCGGGTCAGCCGGCGGCGCCCGACACGGGCACCGCGGCCTTCGCCGCATCCGCGCCGGTGCCCTCGTGGTGACGGCCCATCGGGATGACCAGGGGGGTACGGCTGACGGGGTCCTCGCCGACGACGCAGCGCAGCCCGAAGACGTCCTCGACCGTCGCGGCGGTGATGACGTCGGCGGGGGCGCCCTCGCCCGCGATGCGCCCGCCCTTCATGGCGATGATGTGGTCGGCGTACCGGCAGGCCTGGTTGAGGTCGTGCAGGACCATGACGACGGTGCGGCCCTGGTTCCGGTTGAGGTCGGTGACCAGGTCGAGGACGTCGATCTGGTGGGCGAGGTCGAGGTACGTCGTCGGCTCGTCCAGCAGCATCACGGGGGTGCCCTGGGCGACGGCCATGGCGATCCAGGCCCGTTGGCGCTGTCCGCCGGAGAGTTCGTCGACGGGCCGGTGCGCCAGGTCGGTCATCGCGGTCGCCCGCAGCGCCTCGTGCACGGCCTCCTCGTCGCTGCGCGACCACTGCCGCCACCAGGTCTGGTGCGGTGAACGCCCCCGCCCCACCAGGTCGACGACCGTCAGCCCCTCGGGGGCCACGGGCGTCTGCGGGAGGATGCCGAGCTTCTGTGCGAGGGTCCGGGTCGCCATGGTGTGCACCGCGCGGCCGTCGAGGTGGACGGCACCGGCCTTGGGTGTGAGCAGCCGCGCCAGCGCGCGCAACAGGGTGGACTTGCCGCAGGCGTTGGCGCCGACGATGGCCGTGACGCGGCCGGTGGGGATGACCAGGTCGAGGCCGTCGACGACGATCCGGTCGTCGTAGGCCAGGCGCAGACCCTCGGCGCGCAGTTCGGGCCCGTCGGCACGGTCGCCGGCGGACGCGTCCGCGCGGGCCTCGCGCTCCGCGGCCGGTTCGTACTTCGATGACACGTCTTCAGCCTCCTGAACCGGCGCGGTTGGCGCGGATGAGCAGCCACAGCAGGACGGGGGCGCCGAGCACCCCGGTGACGATCCCGACCGGGAGTTCCGTGCCCGGGACGATCTTCCGGGCGGCGAGGTCGGACACGAGCACCATCACGGCACCGGTGAGGCCCGCCGCGAGGGGTGGCGGGAACGGGGTGCCGGCCAGGCGCTGGGCGATCTGGGGCGCGGCGAGGGCCACGAAGGCGATCGGGCCGGCGGTCGCGGTACCGAAGGCGACGAGTCCGACCGAGATGAGCAGGACGGCCACCCGGACGATGTGGACCCGGGTGCCGAGGCCCCTGGCGACGTCGTCCCCGAGCTGGAGCACGCGGATCTGCCGGCCGAGCAGTACGGCCGGGGGCACGAGCACGGCCATGGTGAGGGCGAGCGGGCCGATCTGGTCCCAGGTCCGGCCGTTGAGGTTGCCGACGAGCCAGCCGAGGGCGGCCTGCGCCTGGAAACGCTGGCCGCGGGCCAGGAGGTAGTCGGTGATGCTGGTGCAGACCCAGGAGACGCCGATACCGACGAGGACGATGCGGTAGCCGGTGGTGCCGCGTTTCCAGGCCAGGACGTACACCAGCAGCCCGGCGGCCAACGCGCCCAGCAGGCCCAGGGCCTGGGTGCCGAGGCCGCCGTCCCAGCCGAGGACGATCCCGGCGACGACCACCGCGCCCGCGCCCTGGGTGATGCCGATCATGTCGGGGCTGGCCAGCGGGTTGAGCGTCACGGTCTGGAGCAGGGCCCCCGAGATGCCGAACGCGATGCCGACGAGCAGTCCGGCCAGGGCACGCGGCAGCCGCAGCTCGTGGACGATCAGCTCGGTGCCGGGGTCGCCCGTGCCCACGAGGGCCTTCAGTACTTCGGTGAGCGGCAGGTCGATGTCGCCGACGGAGGTCTCCACGGCGAACGCGAGGAACGCGGCGGCGGCGAGCAGCAGGGAGACGGCCAGCAGCCGGGGCCGTACGACACCGGAGACGGGCGGCATCGGAAGCCGGAAGGCGAGACGGTCGGCCGTTCGCCGCCGGGCAGCCGCCTCCGCGCCGCCCTTGGCGGGCGGCACGGGCACGAGGTCGGTCGTCATCGGCTCACCACTCCACGGCTCCGGTCTTCATGGGGCATCGTCACCACGGTTTCGCAGGCGGGGAGTCGGCTAGGGCCCTTCTGACGGGTCTCCGTGGGAGAAGGAGCGGCGTTCGGTGCGTGCTCTCGGCGTGCCGGGAGGAAGACCTCGTACTGGACGTACGTGGGCTTTGGCCCGGTGCGGCGAGAGGGCGTGCCGGGCGTCGCGACGCCGCGGAGATCCGTCGGCAGGGCCCTGAGCGAGAGGTCGGCGGTCACGGGTCGGCGACGCGCGCGGGCGGCCGTCGCGGGTCGGCGGGATTCCCGAGACCCGGCGGTCACGGACCGGGTGTCCGCCGGAGGCCGACACCTCCCCCGTCGAGGCGTCATCTCACAGCTCCGCGAGGCGTCGGCGGCGTACCAGGGCGATGAAGAAGGGGCCGCCGAGGAAGGCGACGAGGATGCCCGCCTGGATCTCGGTCGGGCGGGCGATCAGGCGGCCGGCGATGTCGGCGGCCAGCAGGAGGCAGGGGGCGAGGACGGCCGACAGGGGCAGCAGCCAGCGGTGGTCCGGGCCGATACCGGCCAGTTGGGCGAGGACGCGGGCGATGTGCGGGACGACCAGGCCGACGAAGACGACGGGTCCGATGACGGCGACCGCTCCGCCGGTGAGGAGGGTGACGGCGACGACACCCTGGACTCGGATCAGCCCGAGCTTGAGACCGAGCGACTTCGCCACGTCGTCGCCGAGCGCGAGGCTGTTGAGGGCCGGGGCGCAGGCGAGGGCGAGGAGCGCGCCGACGGCCAGGAACGGCAGGACGCGCAGCAGGACCCCCTCGTCCTGGTCGGCGAGCGAGCCGGCGCTCCAGAACCGGTACCGGTTCAGGGCGTCCGGGTCGGTGAGCGCGATGGCGCTGGTCAGCGAGAACAGCAGGGAGGTCACGGCGACCCCGGCCAGGGCGAGCTTCACCGGGGTGGAGCCGGACCGGCCGAGTCCGCCCAGGAGGTACACCAGGACGCTGGCGGCGAACGCGCCGCCGAAGGCGAACCAGATGTAGCCGTACACCGACGAGATGCCGAGCACACCGACCGAGAGGACCACCGCGAAGGCGGCGCCCGCGCTGACGCCGAGGATGCCGGGGTCGGCGAGCGGATTGCGGGTCAGCGCCTGCATCAGCGCGCCGGAGAGACCGAGGGCGGCGCCGGTGGCGAGTCCGAGCGCGGTGCGCGGCAGGCGTACGGACCAGATGACGGTGTCGACACGGGCGCTCGGGGCGTCGCCGAGCAGGGTGTGCCCCACCTGGTCGAGGGGGACGCCGAGCGCGCCGAACGCCATCGACAGGGCGCACAGGGTGAGCAGGGCCGCGCCCGAGAGCGTCAGCAGCAGTGCCGCGCGGGGGCCTTTCGCCGCCCGGACCGAAGAGGTCCCCACGTCTTCAACTTTCTTTGATGAGGCTTGCCTTAACTGTAGGGCGAGTGCGGGTCGAACTGTAGGGCCTCGGTGGATTGCCGTCCCGCCCTCGGGGCAACCCTCACCAGGAGACGCTGTGAATTAGGTAACCCTTACCTTAGTATGTCGGCGACCCGGCTCAGAACCGGACCCCGACCTGGTGGGAAGGCTCACTGCTGTGTGCGGTACCGAGGAAGTCCTGGCCTACTGGCGGCGGCTGCTGACATCGCCGCCGCTCGAGATCTCACTGCCCGCCGACCGGCCTCACCCGCCCCACCCCCTGCCCGAACGCGACACCCGCGTACGGGTGGACGTCCCGGACGCTCCCGACGCCGTACATCTGGCCGCCTTCGTCGCCCTGCTGCACCGCTACACCGGGGCGACGGACCTGACCGTGGGCCATGACGGGCTCCCGCTGCGGGTGTCCGTCGAGCACGACCCCTCGTTCGCCGAGCTGGTGCGGCGCGTGACGCAGGCGCACGAGGAGGCGGAGACCCACCGGGTGCCGGTCGGGCTGCTGGTCGAGGAGCTGCGGCCCCGGCCGACGCGCGGCGGCGGCCTGTTCTTCAACACGGCCCTCGCCACCCGCGCACGGCCCGTCGGCGACCTGCCCGGCCCGGTCGACGTGCTGCTGGAGGTCGGCGAGGGCTCCGCCCGGGCCGCGTACCACCCCGGCGTCTTCGACGCCACGACGATCGAACGGCTCCTCGGCCACTACCGCACGCTCCTCGCCGACGCACTCGCCCGGCCCGAGACCCCGGTCGCCCGCCTGGACCTGATGAGCCCCGAGGAGTACCGCCAGGTCGTCCTCGCCTGGAACGACACCGCGCACGCGGTGCCGGCGGACACCTGGCCGGCGATGTTCGCCGAGCAGGTGCGGCAGCGGCCGGACGCCGTGGCGCTGGTCTTCGAGGACGAGGAACTCACCTACGCGGAGCTGGACGCGCGCGCCAACCGCCTGGCGCACGCGCTGCTCGCGCGGGGCGCGGGCCCCGAGCGGATCGTCGCCCTGGCCCTGCCGCGCTCGGCCGAGCTGATCGTGGCGGAGGTGGCCGTCCTCAAGGCGGGCGCCGCCTACCTGCCGATCGACCACGACTACCCGGCGGACCGCATCGCGTACATGCTGGGCGACGCGCGGCCCGTCTGCCTGGTGACGACCGTGCAGACCGCGCGGGACCTTCCCGGCCCCGCCGACGGCATGACCGTCCTGGAGCTGGACACGCCCGCCACGACGGCCGAGTTGGCCGGGCGTCCCGACCATGATCCCGCCGAGGCGGACCGCGGCGGACCGCTCACCGTCCTGAACGCCGCCTACGTCATCTACACCTCCGGCTCGACCGGCCGCCCCAAGGGCGTCACGCTCTCCCACGGCGGGGTGGCGAAGCTGGTGGCCACGCAGAGCGAGAGGTTCGGCATCGGCCCGCACAGCCGGGTGCTGCAGTTCGCCTCCCCGAGCTTCGACGTCGCCTTCTGGGACCTCTGCCTCGGGCTGCTGTCCGGCGGTCGGCTCGTCGTCGTGCCCGCGGAGCTGCGGGTGCCGGGTGCGCCGCTCGCCGACTACGCGAACGCACACGGCATCACCTTCATGATCCTGCCGCCGGCGCTGCTCGCCGCCATGCCCGAGGACGTCGAACTGCCGCCGACCGCCACGCTGTTGGCGGGCACCGAGCGGGTCTCCCCCGAGCTGGTGGGGCGGTACGCGCGCGGGCGGATGATGTTCAACGCGTACGGCCCGACCGAGGCCACCACCAACTCCACGCTCGGACTGTGCGACCCGGACATCCCGGCCGGGGCGATCGTCCCCATCGGTGTGCCCGACCCGGGCACCCGGGCGTACGTCCTGGACACGTACCTGCGGCCGGTTCCCGCCGGGGTCACGGGTGAGCTGTATCTCGGGGGCGCGGGCCTGGCCCGGGGTTACCTGGGCCGCCCGGACCTGACCGCCGAGCGCTTCGTCGCGGACCCGTTCGGGGAGCCCGGCGAGCGGCTCTACCGCACCGGCGACCTGGTCCGCCGACGGGCCGACGGGCGGCTGGAGTTCCTCGGGCGCGCCGACGCCCAGGTGAAGATCCGCGGGTTCCGGATCGAGCCGGGCGAGATCGAGTCGGTGCTGCGCGGCCACCCTGCCGTCGACCAGGTCACCGTGATCGTCCGCGAGGACCGGCCCGGCGACCGCCGCCTCGCCGCCTACGTCGTCCCCGCCCTCGACGCGCAGCACGACGCGGACCCGGACGAACGCGTCGAGGAGTGGAAGGAACTGCACGAACTGCTCTACGGGGCCGCCGGCAGCGAGGACTCGGGCGGGGCGCAGCCCGAGGATTCCGGCCTCCGTGAGAATTTCGCGGGCTGGAACAGCATGTACGACGGCACGCCGATCCCCGTCGAGGAGATGCGCGAGTGGCGGGCTGCGACCGTCGAGCGCATCCGTGAACTCGGCACCGGACAAAAGGTGCTGGAGATCGGCGTCGGCAGCGGGCTGATCCTGTCCCGGATCGCGCCCGAGTCCGAGGCGTACTGGGGCACCGACCTCTCGCCGGCGGCCGTCGCGGCCCTGCGCGCCCAGGTCGACACCGATCCGGAGCTGGCCGCGAAGGTCGAACTGCGGGCCCGGCCGGCCCATGACACCGACGGGCTGCCCGCCGGGTACTTCGACACCGTCGTCATCAACTCCGTCGCCCAGTACTTCCCCAGCGAGGAGTACCTGGCAGACGTCCTGCGTCAGGTGTCGGGGCTGCTGGCCCCCGGCGGCCGGATCTTCGTCGGCGACGTCCGCAATCTGCGGCTGCTGCGCACGCTGCGCGCCGCCGTGGAGACCCGTCGGACGACCGGCGGTGACGAGGCGGACAAGAGCGCGCTGCGGACGGCCGTCGAGCAGTCGGTGCGCTGGGAGGGCGAACTCCTGCTCGACCCGGACTTCTTCGCGGCCCTGGAAGGCTTCGACGCGGAGATCCGCGTCAAGCGGGCCACGCACCACAACGAGCTGAGCCGGTACCGGTACGACGTCGTCCTGCGCCCGGGGGCCCCGACGGCCGCCCGGGAGCTGCCGGAGCTCGACTGGGCGACGGCCGGCGGGCTCGCCGGACTGGCCGAGCTGCTGACCGGTCGGCCGGACGGGCTCCGCGTCACCGGTGTGCCCAACGCACGCCTCGCGGACGATCTGGCGGACCTGCGGCGGCTGGAGGGCAGCAGCCGGGAGGCGGCTTCCGGCGCCGACCCCGAGGACCTGTGGGCCCTGGCGGCCGAGCACGGCTACCGGGCGGCGCTCACCTGGAACGGGAACGCCGACGACGGCGCGTTCGACGCCGTGCTCGTCCTGGACGGGCCCTTCGGACCCCTGTACCGGACGGCCGGCGCCTATCCCCACGCCAACCGGCCGGCCCCCTTCCGTGACGTGACCGCGCTCATGCGGACGCTGCGCGGACACGCGGCCGAGTGGCTGCCCGACTACATGGTCCCCGCGGCCTTCGTGCCGCTGCACGCCCTGCCGGTCACGCCCAGCGGCAAGATCGACGCACGCGCCCTGCCCGCCCCGGACTACGCGACCATGAGCTCCGGCCGCCCCCCGCGCACCCCCCGCGAGAAGCTGCTGTGCTCGCTGTACGCCGAGGTGCTGGGGCTGGAGTCCGTGACGGCCGAGGACGACTTCCTCGCGCTCGGCGGCGACAGCATCAGCGCCATCCAACTCCTCATCCGTGCCCGGGAGTCGGGCCTCAGACTGACCACCCGTGAGGTGTTCCGGCACCGTACGGTGGAGGCGCTGGCGCAGGCCGCCGTCGAGCGGGTCGCCGAGCGCCCCGCCGACGAGCCTCTGGTGGAGGCCGACGAGGCCGAACTCGCGGAGATCCAGGGCACGCACCCGCTGCCGGTCGAGGAGCTGCTGCCGCTCACCCCACTCCAGCAGGGCTTCTTCTTCCACGCCCTCACCGGGGGCGACGGGGACACCTATGTCGTCCAGCAGGTGCTGGACCTCGCAGGCCCCGTCGACGCCTCCCTGCTGCGCCGGGCCGCTCAGCACCTCCTGGACCGGCACGCCCCGCTGCGGGCCGCGTTCCGGCAGCGCCCGGACGGCACCCCGGTGCAGATCATCACGCGGCACGCCGAACTGCCCTGGCGGGAGGTCGACCTGTCCGCGCAGGACGGCGAGGTCCGCGAGTCACTGGGCGACGCGGTGGCCGCGGACGAACGCGCCCGGGGCTTCGACCTGGCCGCGCCGCCCCTGCTGCGCTGCGCCCTGGTCCGCCTCGGCGGGGAGCGCAGCCGCCTCGTTCTGACGTTCCATCACATCGTGGCGGACGGCTGGTCCTTGCCGGTGCTGCACCGTGAACTGATGGCGTCCTACGGCACCGACGCACCCCCGCTCCCTTCCGTGGCCCCCTACCGCGGCTTCCTGCGCCGCCTGGCCGGGCAGGACCGCGACGCGGCCCGTACCGTCTGGCGCGACGCGCTCGCCGGACTGGACGAGCCGACACGGCTGGTCGGCGACCCCGCCGACACGGCACCCGTTCGTCCGGAGCACGTCCGGGTGGAGCTTTCCGAACGGACGACCGCGCGGCTCACCGAGCGGGCCCGCGAGTACGGGATCACCCTCGGCACGGTCGTCCAGGGCGCCTGGGGTCTGCTGCTCGGCAGGCTGACCGGCCGGGACGACGTGGTGTTCGGCACCACGGTCTCCGGGCGCGACGGCGAGGTCGAGGGCATCGCCTCGATGGTGGGCCTCTTCATCAACACCCTGCCGACCCGCTTCCGTTGGAGCCCGCGCGAGTCGCTGGGGACGCTGCTCGTCCGGCTCCAGGAGGAGCAGGCCCGGCTGCTGGACCACCAGCACCTCGGTCTCGCCGAGATCCAGCGGCTCTCCGGGCACGCGGGCTCCGGCGAACTCTTCGACACCCTCGTCGTGTTCGAGAACTACCCGGCCGAGACCGACCTGCGGGACGCCTCGGGCGCCGTCCGCATCACCGGCGACGCCTTCCACGACGCCGTGCACTACCCCCTCGCCCTCGTCGTGAAGCCCGGCCGGCGGCTCGACCTGCGGCTCAAACACCACGCGGAACGCCTCGGCGGCGACACCGCGCGCACGCTGGGCGACCGGCTGGCCCGAGTCCTGGAGGCCATCGCCGAGGCACCGGACCGCGCGGCCGCCACCGTCGACCTTCTCTCCCCCGACGAGGCCCTGCACGCCCACCCCGCCGGCGAGGAACGCCCCGTACCGGGGACCACCCTGGCGGAGGGCTTCGCGGCGCAGGTCGCCCGGACGCCCGACGCGACCGCCGTCGTGTTCGAGGGCGAGCGGCTGAGCTACGCCGAACTGGACGCACGCGCCGATGAGTTGGCGATACGCCTGCGCGGCAGGGGCGCCCGGCCGGGCACCTTCGTGGCGGTCGCCGTGCCGCGTTCGGCGGAGCTGATGGTGGCGCTGCTGGGCGTCCTGAAGTCGGGGGCCGCCTATCTGCCGGTGGACCTGGACTATCCGGCGGACCGGGTGACCCACATGCTCGCCGACTCGGGCGCCACGACCGTGGTCACCCTGTCGGCCACGGCCGCCCGCCTGCCCGGGGAGACCGTGCCTTCGGTACTGCTGCTCGACGCCGCCGACGGCGAACCCCCCGCCGGGGAGCCCACGGCCCCCGCACTCCCCGACGACCCCGCCTACCTCATCTACACCTCCGGTTCGACCGGTCTGCCCAAGGGCGTGGTCGTCACCCACCGTGCCATCGTGAACCGGCTCGCCTGGACGCAGGGCGCGTACGGGCTCGGCTCCGACGACCGGGTGCTGCAGAAGACGCCGTCCAGCTTCGACGTGTCCGTGTGGGAGTTCTTCTGGCCGCTCCTCGAAGGCGCGACCGTGGTGCTCGCCCGCCCGGACGGCCACCGCGACCCCGCCTACCTGGCCGGTCTCGTCCGCGAACAGGCCGTCACCACCCTGCACTTCGTGCCGTCGATGCTGGAGGCCTTCCTGCAGCACGACGAGGTCACCGGCGACCCCGCCTGGTCGGCGTCGCTGCGCCGGGTGCTCAGCAGCGGCGAGGCGCTCTCCGTCGCCGCCGCGAGCCGCTGGCACGCGCTGACGGGCGTACCGCTGCACAACCTCTACGGCCCGACCGAGGCGGCCGTCGACGTCACGTACCACCCGTACGCCCCCGACGAGGACCACGGCACCGCGGTGCCCATCGGGCGTCCCGTGTGGAACACCGGCCTGCGGGTCCTGGACACCTGTCTGCGGCCCGTCCCCGACGGCGTCCCCGGTGAGCTGTACCTGACCGGCGTCCAGCTCGCCCGTGGCTACCACGCCCGCCCCGCACTGACCGCCGAGCGGTTCACCGCCGACCCGTACGGGCGGCCCGGCAGCCGGATGTACCGCACCGGTGACCTGGTCAGACGGCGCGAGGACGGGGTGATCGAGTACCTGGGCCGTACGGACCGGCAGGTCAAGCTGCGCGGCAACCGGATCGAACTCGGCGAGGTCGAGGCGGCGCTCGTCCGGCTGCCGGAGATCGCGCAGGCCGCGGTGACGGTACGGGACGACGCCCTCGTCGCCTACGTCGTGCCCGCCCCGGGCGCCGCAGCCGAGGTCGGCGATCTCCGCGAGAGCATCACCGGCTCGCTCCCCTCCCCCATGGTGCCGAGCGCCTGGGTGGTGCTCGACGCCCTGCCGCTCACGCCGAGCGGCAAGCTGGACCGGGCGGCGCTGCCCGCCCCGCAGGCCGTTCGCGGCACCGTCACCCGTGCGCCGGGCGACCCCCGGGAGCAGCTGCTCGTCGAGATCTTCGCCGCCGTGCTGAAGCTCGCCGAGGTCGGTGTCGACGACGACTTCTTCCTGCTCGGCGGGGACAGCATCAGCTCGATCGCCGTCTCCAGCCGGGCCCGCCGCGCGGGTCTGGCGATCGGACCGCGCGAGGTGTTCGAGCACCGCACCCCGGCGGCACTCGCGGCGACGGCCGCCCTCGACGAGCCGGCCGCCGGGGAGACCCCCGCCGAGTCCGCGTTCGCGCTGACCGAGGAGGAGCGGGAACGGGTCGAGCGGCTCGCCCCGGGCCGGATCGAGGACGTGTGGCCCCTCGCCCCGCTCCAGGAGGGCCTGTTCTTCCACTCGAACTTCGACGCCGGCTCCCTGGACGTCTACACGGTCCACGAATCCTTCGACTTCGCCGACCGCGTGGACGCCGAGCGGCTGACGGCGGCCGTACGCGCCCTGCTGGCCCGCAACCCCGGCCTGCGGGCCGGGTTCACCAGCGAGGGGCTGCGCCGGCCGGTGCAGTTCATCGTGCGGGACGCGGCGATCCCGCTGACCGAGGTGGACCTCGTGGGGCTCCCGGCCGCCGAACAGGACCGGCGGATGCGGGAGTTGCTGGAGGACTCGCGTGCCCGCCGTTTCGACCTCACCCGGCCCCTCCTCTTCCGCATGCTGCTCGTCCGGCTAGGCGAGGAGCGCGGCGACCGGCTGATCGTCGGCCGTCATCTGATCCTGTGGGACGGCTGGTCGGCCTGGCTGTTCCTGGACCAGCTGTTCGCGCTGTACGAGAGCGGCGGCGACCCCGCGGACCTCGCCCGCCCCGGCTCGTACCGCGACTACCTGACCTGGCTGGAACGGCAGGACGACACCGAGGCCACCCGGGCCTGGCGGGCGGCCCTGTCCGGTTTCGAGGAGCCCACGCTGCTGGTGCCGGCCGCCTCCGACCGGGGTCAGGAGCCGGTGATCCCGGAGCAGCTGGACGCCGTGCTGGAGGAGCGGGTCGCCGAGCGGCTGCGCGACCTCGCGCGGGGCCACGGTCTGACCCTCAACACCGTGCTCAACGCGGCCTGGGGTCTGGTCCTGGCCGGCGCGACCGGGCGTACCGACGTCGCGTTCGGTACGACGGTCGCCGGGCGGCCCACCGAGGTGCCGGACGTCGAGAACGTCATCGGCATGTTCCTGAACACCGTGCCCGCGCGCATCGCCTTCGACCCGCGCGAGCCGGTCCTCGGTCTGCTGCGCCGGATCCAGGGCGAACGGCTGGAGGTCATGCCGTACGAGCACCTGGGTCTGGGTGTGCTGCAGGCCGAGTCGGGCCACCGGCGACTGTTCGACACGCTGTTCGTGCTGCGCAACGCCGACACCGACGAGCGGCTGGCCGAACTGCGCGAGCGGCACGGCGCGACGGCCGTGGCCAACGTGGACGCCACGCACTACCCGGCCAACCTGGTCGTCACTCCCGGCGAGCGGGTCAGGGCGACGCTCGCCTACCGGCCCGACCTGCTGGACGGCGCCCATGCCCAGAGCCTGTTGGACCGCTTCGTGCTCCTGGTCGGCCGTCTCGTGGCCGACCCGCACGCACCCGTCGGCTCGCTGGACTCCCTGCTGCCCGCCGAGGCCGCCGCGCTCGCCCGCGAGGAGGCCGGACAGCGGCAGCCCGTGCCGCACGAGACGGTGGCGGACATGCTCGCCGCGCAGGCCGCCCGGACCCCGGACGAGACCGCCCTCGTCTTCGGCGCGCAGACCCTGACCTACGCCGAACTCGACGCCCGCTGCGACCGCATGGCCCGGCTGCTGATCGCCCGGGGCGCCGGACCCGAGAAGGTGATCGCGCTCGGGCTGCCGCGCTCGATCGACATGGTGGTGGCGCTGTTCGCGGTGCTGCGCACGGGGTCGGCGTATCTGCCGCTGGAGCTGGACCACCCGGCCGACCGGCTGGCGCTGATGCTGGCGGACGCCCGGCCGCTGCTGCTGCTGTCCACGGCGGCCGTGTCGGCGACGCTGACGGGCGACACGCCGCGCGTGCTGCTCGACGACCCGGCGGTGGCGGCCGAACTGGCCTCCTTCCCGGCCGGCCCGGTGTCGGTGACCTTCAGCCTGGACCACCCGGCGTACGTCATCTACACCTCCGGGTCGACCGGTCGTCCCAAGGGTGTCGTCACGCCGTATCTCGGCCTCACGAACATGCAGCTCAACCACCAGAAGGAGATCTTCGCCCCGGCGATCGCGTCGGCGGGCGGGCGGCGGCTGCGGATCGCGCACACCGTGTCGTTCGCGTTCGACATGTCCTGGGAGGAGCTGCTGTGGCTCGTCGAGGGGCATGAGGTGCACGTCTGCGACGAGGAGCTGCGGCGGGACGCGACCGCGCTGGTGGCGTACTGCGAGGAACACCGCGTCGACGTGGTGAACGTGACGCCGACCTACGCCCATCTCCTGCTGGAGGAGGGGCTGTTGGAGGGGCACCGGCCGCCGCTGGTGCTGCTCGGCGGCGAGGCCGTCACCGAGACGGTGTGGAACACGCTGCGGGACACGGAGGGGACGTACGGCTACAACCTGTACGGCCCGACCGAGTACACGATCAACACGCTCGGCGGCGGCACGCAGGACAGTGCCACACCGACCGTCGGCAAGCCCATCCGCGCCACCCGCGCCCGTGTCCTCGACACCTGGCTGCGGCCGGTGCCGGACGGGGTGGCGGGCGAGCTGTACATCGCGGGTGTGGGTCTGGCGCGCGGTTACCTCGACCGGCCGGGCCTGACCGCCGAGCGGTTCGTGGCCGACCCGTACGGGCAGCCGGGCGAGCGCATGTACCGCACCGGTGACCTCGTACGACGCCGCCCGGACGGCAACCTGGACTTCCTCGGCCGTACCGACGACCAGGTCAAGATCCGCGGCTACCGCGTGGAGCTGGGCGAGATCGAGACCGCGCTCGTCCAGCACCCCGAGGTGTCCCGGGCCGCCGTCGTCGCCCGCGACGACACCTCCGCGCCCGGCACCAAGCGGCTGGTCGGCTATGTCGTCCCCGCCGAACCCGACGCCGAGGCACGGGAGTCGGCCGAGCGGGAGCAGATCGGTGAGTGGCGGGAGATCTACTCCGCCGAGTACGCCGAGATCGGCACCGCGCTGTTCACCGAGGACTTCGCGGGCTGGGACAGCTCCTACGACGGCGCCCCCATCCCCGTGGAGCACATGCGGGAGTGGCGCGAAGCCACCGTGGAGCGCATCCGGGAGCTCGCGCCGCGCCGGATCCTGGAGATCGGCGTCGGCTCGGGCCTGCTGCTGTCGAAGCTCGCGCCGGACGCCGAGGCGTACTGGGCGACCGACTTCGCCGCACCCGTGATCCGCAAGCTCACCGAGGGCGTCAAGAGCGACCCCGTGCTGGCGGGGAAAGTCGAACTGCGCTGCCGCCCCGCCGAGGTGACCGACGGGCTGCCCACCGGCTACTTCGACACGATCGTCATCAACTCCGTCGTCCAGTACTTCCCGAGCCTGGACCACCTCCACCAGGTGATCCGGGGCGCGCTGGACCTGCTGGCGCCCGGCGGCGCCCTGTTCCTCGGTGACGTCCGCGACCTGCGGCAGGCCCGGGTGTTCCAGGCCGGCATCCAGGCAGCTCGCGCCGACGCGGACACCGCGCCCGACGGCCTGCGCCGGGCCGTGGAGCGCGGTCTCGCCCTGGAGAAGGAACTCCTCGTCGACCCGGACTGGTTCACCACCCTCGGCGTCGGCGTCGACCTGCGCACGAAGGCGGGCCGTCACCACAACGAGCTGACCCGCTACCGGTACGACGTGGTGCTGTACGAGGGGGAAGCCGGGCTCTCCCTGGACGGTGTGCCGACGGTCGCCTGGACCGGACGGGACGCGCTCCTCGCCCGGCTGGACGGCAGCGGGCCGCTCCGGGTGCGGGGCGTCCCGGACGCCCGCACCGCCGGTGACCTGGCCGGACTGCGCGCCCTGGACTCCGGCCGACCGACGGCCGTCGCGGCGACGGGCGTGGAGCCGGAGGACCTGCGCGACACCGCCGAGGCGCACGGCTACCGGCTGCTCACCACCTGGTCCGCCGAACCGGGCTCCTACGAGGCCGTCTTCGTGCCCGAGGACCCGACCCCCGGCACGGACACCGGTACCGGCACCTCTCGCACGGCGGGCCTGTACCGGCCGCGCGCCGACCGGGCCGACGACGCCCCGTACGCCAACACGCCGGCCGCCGGACGCGGCCACGCCGCGCTGATCCGGCGGCTGCGCGACGACCTCGGGCAGCGGCTGCCCGGCTACATGGTGCCCGCCGCCTTCGTGGTCCTGCCCGGGCTGCCGATGAACGACAACGGCAAGCTCGACGTCCGCGCCCTGCCGGACGCCGAGCCGGCGGTCGCCCTGTCGGCCGGACGCGGCCCGCGCACCCCCGTCGAGGAGGTGCTGTGCCGGCTGTTCGCCGAGGTGCTGGGGTTGCCCCGCACCGGCGCGGAGGACAACTTCTTCGATCTGGGCGGCCATTCGCTGCTCGCCACCCGGCTGATCAGCCGGGCCCGCACCGAGCTGGGCGCCGAACTGGCCATCCGTGACCTGTTCGAGGCGCCCACCCCGGAGACGCTGGCCCTGCGGGCGGCCACCGGGCAGCCGGCCCGCCCCGTGCTGGAGCCCGCCGCCGAACGGCCCGCCCGCATCCCGCTCTCCGCCGCCCAGCGCCGGCTGTGGCTCGTGGAGCGGATCACCGGGGACGGGGTCGCGTACAACTTCCCGCTCGTGTTCCGGCTCCGGGGCGCCCTGGACCTGGACGCCCTGCGCGCCGCCCTGCGCGATGTGACGGATCGTCACGAGGCGCTGCGGACACGGTTCGTGGAGGCGGACGGGGAGCCGTACCAGTGGATCGCGGCGCCCGGTGCGGCAGAGCCGGAGTTCCGGCTGACCGAGGGTACCGAGAGCGGGCTCGTACAGTGGACCGAGGAGGCCCAGCGTCGCCCGTTCGACCTGGGCACCGAACTGCCGGTGCGCGCCGAGGTGTTGCGGCTCGGGACGGACGACCACGTGGTGGCCGTCGTCCTGCACCACATCACCACCGACGAGTGGTCCGACCGGCCGTTCCTCGCCGACCTGCACCGCGCGTACACGGCCCGCGCCGCGGGCGCCGCACCCCGGTGGGCTCCGCTGCCGGTGCAGTACGCCGACTACACCCTCTGGCAGGAGCGTCTGCTCGCCGAGGTGGAGGAGGGGCAGCTCGCCTACTGGACGGACGTCCTGAGCGGGCTCCCGGCGGAGATCCCGCTGCCCCTGGACCGGCCGGGGGCGCCCCGTGCCACCGGACGGGGGGCCGTGGTCCGTGCCACGCTCCCGGGCTCCACCGGGGACGCGCTGCGCGACCTCGCCGGCGCCCACCAGGTCAGTATGTTCATGCTGTTCCAGGCCGCCACGGCGGCGCTGCTGCACCGTCTCGGTGCCGGGGACGACATCCCGCTCGGCGCGCCCATCGCGGGCCGCACCGACAGCGCGGTGGACGACCTGGTCGGCTTCTTCGTCAACACGCTGGTGCTGCGCACCGACCTGTCCGGCGCCCCCTCCTTCGAGGCGCTCCTCGGCCGGGTGCGGGAGGCGGCCCTGGCCGCGTTCGAGCACCAGGACGTGCCGTTCGACCGGGTCGTCGAGGCCGTCAACCCGGTCCGGACCGCCGACCGCAACCCCCTCTTCCAGGTCATGCTCGGCTACCACCACCGGCCCGACGGCGACCCGGAGCTGTTCGGGCTGCCCACCGAGTGGTTCGACATGGACAACGGCATGGCCAAGTTCGACCTGGACTTCACCTTCGTCGACCACGGCCCCGGCCGGGACATGGCCCTGCTGCTGGAGTACGCCACCGATCTCACCGACGAGCCGACCGCCGCCGGGCTCGCCGGACGGCTGCTGCGGCTGCTGGAGCGGGTCGCCGCGGAGCCGCGACGCCCGCTGCGCTCCCTCGGAGTCCTCACCGACGAGGAGGAGACGGCCGTCGCCGGTGTCTGGAACGACACCGCCAGGCCCCTGGAGACCCGGTCCGTCCCGGAGATCCTCGACGAGGTCGTCCGCTCCCGGCCCGACGCGCCCGCTCTCACCACGGGGACCTCCCGGCTCACCTTCCGTGAACTGGGCGAGCGCGTGGACGCCGTGGCCCGGCTGCTGCTCGGCCGGGGCGCCGCCGCCGAGCGCGTGGTCGGCCTCGCCCTGCCCCGGCACCTGATGGTCCCGGCGCTGCTGGGCGTCCTGAAGTCCGGTGCCGCCTACCTGCCGCTCGACCCCGAACACCCCACCGAGCGGCTGGAGTTCATGCTCCGCGACGCGGCGCCGCTGTGCGTGCTCAGCACGGCGGAGCTGGCGGCGAAGCTGCCGGAGGGGGCCCCGGTCGTCCTGATCGACGACCTGGCCCCGAACGAGGGGGAGGCACCGGCCGTCGCGCTCCCGGCGCCGACCGGCACCGCGTACGTCATCTTCACCTCGGGTTCCACCGGCACCCCCAAGGGCGTCGTCGGCACCCACCGCGGCCTGAGCAACCTCTTCGCCGCCCACCGGGACGATCTGATCCGGCCCGCCGAGCGCTCCCTCGGCCGGGAGCGGCTGCGGGCGGTGCACGCGGCCTCGTTCAGCTTCGACGGTTCCTGGGAGCCGCTGCTCTGGCTGCTCGCCGGACACGAGCTGCATGTCGTCGACGAGGCCGTGATGGCCGACCCGGGCGCGCTGCTCGCCCACCTCGGCCGGGCGGACATCGACTTCCTCGACGTCACCCCGACCTACCTCCGCGAACTGATCCACCACGGGTTCCTGGAGCCCGGCGCCCACCTCCCCGGCGTGATCGCCGTGGGCGGCGAGGCGACCCCGGCCCCGCTGTGGGAGCGGCTGTGCGCCCTGCCCGGTACCCAGGTCCACGACCTGTACGGGCCGACCGAGAGCGCGGTCGACGCCTACGGCTGGCACAGCGACGCCACCGGCCGCTGGGCAGCGCCGCTGGACAACATCCGCGCCCATGTCCTGGACGAGCTGCTGCGGCCCGTCCCCGTGGGGGTCACCGGTGAGCTGTACCTCGCCGGTGAGGGCCTGGCTCGGGGCTACCTCAACCGTCCGGGGCTGACCGCCGAGAGGTTCACGGCGGACCCCTCCGGCGCGCCCGGCAGCCGGATGTACCGCACGGGCGACCTGGTCCGGCGCCGCCGGGACGGCTCACTGGAGTTCCTGGGCCGCGCCGACGACCAGGTCAAACTGCGTGGCTTCCGCATCGAACCCGGCGAGATCGAGGCGCTGCTCGCCCGCCACCCCGACGTGGCCACGGCCGCCGTGGTGGTCCGCGAGGACACGCCCGGGGTGCGCCGGCTCGTCGCGTACGTCCTGCCGGCCGCCGGGCGCACCCCGGAGCCGGCGGAACTGCGCGGCCACGCGGCCGGGGCGCTGCCCGCGCACATGGTGCCGAGCGCCTTCGTCACGGTGCCCGCGCTGCCGCGCACGGTCGCGGGCAAGCTCGACGCGAAGGCGCTCCCCGCGCCCGACCTCGGTGCGCCCGTCTCCGGCCGCAGGCCGCGCACCCCGCGCGAGGACCTGCTGTGCGAGGCGTTCGCCACGGTCCTCGGTGTGCCCGAGGTCGGCGTCGACGACGACTTCTTCGCGCTCGGCGGCCACTCGCTGCTCGCGATGCGCCTGACCGCCCGCGTCCGGGCCACGCTCGGCGCCGAGGTGTCGCTGCGCACCGTCTTCGACGCCCCGACACCGGCGCGGCTCGCCGGTCACCTGAGGGGCGCCGCCGACGCGGGCGCGACCCGCCCGGCCCTGACGGTCCGGCCGCGACCCGAACGGCTGCCGCTGTCCTCCGCACAGCAGCGGCTGTGGGTGCTGTACCAGGTGGAGGGTCCCAGTGCCACGTACAACATCCCCTCGGCCTGGCGGCTGACGGGCGCGCTGGACGTGGCGGCGCTGCGGGCCGCCGTGCACGATGTGGTGGTCCGGCACGAGACGCTGCGCACGGTCTTCCCCGACGACGAGGGCCGGGCCCACCAGCTGGTGCTGGCGCCCGACGAGGTCCGCGTCCCGTTCGAGGTCGTCGACACCGACGAGGAGCTGCTGCCGGAACTGCTGGCGGAGGCGGGCGCGTACGGCTTCGCGCTGGACCGTGAACTCCCGCTGCGGGTGACTGTGTTCCGCACGGGTGAGGAGGAGTGGACGGTCCTGGTGCTCATGCACCACATCGCGGGTGACGAGTGGTCGGAGGGCCCGTTCGACCGGGACCTCGCGCTCGCCTACGCCGCCCGTACGGCCGGACGCGCCCCCGAGTGGGAGCCGCTGCCGGTGCAGTACGCCGACTACACGCTGTGGCAGCGGGACGTCCTCGGCGACGAGAAGGACGAGGACAGCCTCGCGGCTCGGCAGCTCGCGTACTGGAAGCGGGCGCTGGCCGGGCTGCCCGAGGAGCTGGCACTGCCGGTGGACCGGGCCCGCCCGCTGGAGTCCACCCACCGGGGCGGCTCCGCCGATCTGTCGCTGGACGGCGAACTCGCCGCCGCCCTGCACGCGTTGGCCCGTGACAACGGGGTCAGTGTGTTCATGGTGCTCCAGGCGGCCGTGGCGGGCCTCCTCTCGCGGCTCGGGGCGGGGCACGACATCCCGATCGGCAGTCCGATCTCCGGGCGCACCGACGCCCATCTGGACGACCTGGTCGGGTTCTTCCTCAACACGCTGGTGCTGCGTACCGACACCTCCGGGAACCCGACGTTCCGGGAGCTGCTCGGCCGGGTCAGGGAGACCGACCTGGCCGCGTTCGACCACCAGGACGTGCCCTTCGAGCGGCTGGTGGAGGTGGTCAACCCGGCCCGGTCGCTCGCCCGTCACCCGCTGTTCCAGGTGATGGTCGTGTACCTGGCGTCGGGCGGTGACGACACCGGACTGCCCGGGCTGGACACCCGCCGGGACGACGTGGCGCAGACGACCGCCAAGTTCGACCTGTCCTTCGACTTCGTGGAACGCGGCGACGGCAGCGGGGTGGACGGCGTCCTGGAGTACAGCGCCGACCTGTTCGACCACGCCACCGCCCAGTCGTTCGCGGACCGGCTGCTGCGGGTCCTGCGTGCCGTGACCGCCGACCCGGACACGGCACTCGGCAGCGTCGACATCCTCGGCGCGGACGAGCGGGCCCGTCTCGTCGGTGGCTGGCACGGCAGGCCCGCCGCCGGGGCGCCGACCACCGTTCCCGCCCTGTTCGAGGAGCGGGTACGCCGGCACGGTGAGCTGCCCGCCGCCGCGTCCGACGGGACGGAGCTGACGTTCGCCGGACTCAACGCGGACGCCAACCGGCTGGCCCGGCTGCTGGTGGCGGCGGGCGCCGGTCCGGAGCGGTTCGTGGCGCTCGCGCTGCCGCGCACCGCGCATTTCCTCACGGCCGTCCTCGCGGTCCACAAGGCGGGCGCCGGCTATCTGCCGCTCGACCCGGACGCCCCGCCGGAGCGCACGGCCGACGTCCTCGCCGACGCCCGGCCGGTGCTGACCCTGACCACCCGCGACCTGGCCGCGACCCTGCCGCCCGGCACCGCACCGCTGGTGCTGGACGACCGGGACACCGGGGCACGGCTCGCGGAGCAGGACTCCTCCGACCTCACCGACGCCGACCGCACCGCCCCGCTGACGCCCCGCCACCCGGCGTACGTCATCTACACCTCGGGCTCCACCGGCCGCCCCAAGGGCGTGGTGATCACCCACGAGACGCTCGGCAACCTGTTCCACAGCCACCGCGAGACGCTGTACGCGCCGGCGGTGGAGGCGGCGGGACGGCGGCATCTGCGGGTCGGGCACGCCTGGTCGTTCTTCTTCGACGCGTCCTGGCAGCCCCAGTTGTGGCTGCTGGACGGGCACTGCGTGCACGTGCTGTCGGAGGAGGTCCGGCGTGATGCGGAGCTGGTCACCGAAGCCGTGCACCGGCACCGGTTCGACTTCCTGGAGGTCACCCCGTCGTTCTTCACGCAGATGGCCGACAGCGGGCTGCTGCGGGACGGCGAGTGCCCGCTCGCGGTCGTCGGCGTCGGCGGCGAGGCGGTCCCCGTCGCGCTGTGGCAGCGGCTGTCGCAGCTGCCCGGCACCGAGGCGTTCAACCTGTACGGGCCGACCGAGTCGACCGTGGACGCGCTCGTGGGCCGGGTCCGCGACAGCGAACGGCCGCTCGTGGGGCGGCCGGTGGCCGGCACCCGGGCGTACGTCCTCGACGACCGCCTGCAGCCGTTGCCGCCCGGTGTCCCCGGTGAGCTGTACCTCGCCGGCGGCGGTCTCGCCCGCGGCTACCTGGGCGGCCCCGCCCTGACGGCCGAGCGGTTCGTGGCCGACCCGTTCGGTCCGGCCGGTTCACGGCTGTACCGCACGGGCGACCTGGCCCGCTGGACCGCCGACGGACGGATCGACTACCTCGGCCGCGCCGACGACCAGGTGAAGATCCGCGGTTTCCGGATCGAGCCCGCCGAGATCGAGGCCGCGCTCACCTCCCACCCCGAGGTCGGGCAGGCCCTGGTGACCGTCCACCAGGACGGCCCCCGCAAGCTGCTCGTGGCCTATGTCGTCCCGGCCCCGGACACCGCGCCCGACCCGGCACGGCTGCGCGCCCATGTCGCCGGGCGGCTCCCGGACCACATGGTCCCGGCGGCCGTCGTCGCCCTGGAGCGGTTCCCGCAGCTGGCCAACGGCAAGCTGGACCGGTCCGCGCTGCCCGCGCCCGACTTCACCGCCCTGTCCTCGGGACGGGCGCCCGCGACCCCCGTGGAGGAGCTGCTCTGCACGGTCTTCGCGGAGGTGCTGGGCCTGAGCCGGGTCGGTGTCGACGACGACTTCTTCGCCCTCGGCGGGGACAGCATCGTCGCCATGCAGCTCGTGGGCCGGGCCCGTGCGGCGGGCCTGCGGATCAGTCCGCGGCTGGTGTTCCGCCACCGTACGGTCGCCGCGCTGGGCACGGTCGCCGAGGCGGCCGACGTCCATGCGCCGCGTCCGGCGGACGACGGCACCGGCGGCGTGCCGCTCACCCCGGTCATGCACTGGCTGCGCGAACTGGGCGGTCCCTTCGCCTCGTACCACCAGGCGGCCCTGGTGCGCACCCCGGCGGCGCTGGACCTGCCCGGTCTGACGACCGTGCTCCAGGCGCTCGCCGACCGGCACGACCTGCTCCGGGCCACCCTGGTCCGGCCCTCGCGCGAGGACACCGAGAGGTGGTCGCTGCACGTGCCGCCGGCCGGTACGGTCGACGCGGCCGGCTGGATCGAGCGGGTCGACGTGTCCGGGCTGGACGCGGCGGCGCTGGGCGACGCCGTACGGGAACACACCGCGGCGGCACGGGCGTCGCTCGACCCGGACGCGGGGATCGTGGTCCGGGCGGTGTGGTTCGACGCGGGTGACGCGCCGGGCCGGCTGCTGCTGATGGGCCATCACCTCGTCGTGGACGGCGTGTCCTGGCGGGTGCTGCTGCCCGACCTCGAAGCGGCCTGGCGGGATGTGTCCGCCGGTCGGCCGGTCGGCCTGCTCCCCGTCGAGACGTCGTTCGCCCGCTGGTCCCGGCTCCTCACCGAGCTGGCCCAGGCACCGGAACGGGAGGCCGAACTCCCCCTGTGGGAGGCGATCCTGGACGGCGGCGCGTCCCTGCCGCTCACCCGGGAGCGGGACGCCGACCGCGACACCGCCGCCACCCGGCGCGAGGTCGTGCTCCGGCTGCCCGCCGAGCGGACCGGGCCGCTGCTGTCCGCCGTGCCCGCCGCGTTCGGCGCCGCCGTCAACGACGTGCTGCTCGCCGGTCTGGCCCTCGCCTTCGCCGACCTGCGGCGGCGGAACGGCGGTACGGACACCTCCCTCCTCGTCGACCTCGAAGGCCACGGCCGCGAGGAGGAGCTGGGCGGCGACGGGGTCGATCTCTCCCGTACGGTCGGCTGGTTCACCAGCGTCCACCCGGTCCGGCTCGACGCGGGGCCGGCCGACCCCGCCGACGCCTTCGCCGGGGGTCCGGCCGCCGAGGAGGCCGTACGACGGGTGCGCGAGCATCTGGCGGCGCTGCCCGCGAACGGCGTCGGGTACGGGCTGCTGCGGCACCTCAACGCCCGTACCCGTGAGGTGCTGGCGGCCTATGAGCCGCCGCGCGTGGAGTTCAACTACCTGGGCCGGTTCGGCGTCCCGGAGGAGACGGACTGGTCGTACGCGCCGGAGGAGGACGCGGCGGACATCGGGTCGGAGGGCTCGACGCGGGAGGGCCACGCCCTGGAGATCAACGTGGTGACCGAGGACCGCGCGGACGGGCCGGTCCTGGCCGCGCACTGGTCCTACCTGGAAGGACTGCTGCCGCGCGACACGGTCCAGGATCTCGCCGAGACCTGGTTCCGGGCCCTGGAGGGGCTCGTCGCACGGGCGGAGCGGAACACCGACGCGAGCGACGCGAAGTGAGAGAGAGGAATGCCATGAGCAACCCGTTCGAGGATCCCGAAGGCACCTACCTGGTGCTGGTCAACGACGAGAACCAGCACAGCCTGTGGCCGGACTTCGTGGAGGTGCCCGCCGGCTGGCGGGTGGTGCACGGACCCGGCTCGCGGCAGTCCTGCCTGGACCACGTCGAGACCCACTGGACCGACATGCGGCCGCGGAGCCTGGCCGAGTCGATGGACGGCTGACGGGCCGGGGCACGGACACACGGGAAGGGGGCCGGTCGGTGACCGGCCCCCTTCCGTACTCCCACCCGCCGCGTCAGGACGCGGGCTGCTCCACCTTCGTGTCCGTCTTGCCGTCGACGGCCGCCGCCAGCTGCGGGGCCAGCCGCTCGACCACGTACGGCAGGCTGAGGACGGAGACGAAGGACGTGGCGTTGCCGTAGTCGCTGCTCTCGTCCACGAAGACCTCGCGGCCCTCCTTGACGACTCCCAGGTCCTTGTAGGAGGCGTCCTTGTGCAGCTTCGCGGCGTCCTTGGCCGGGTCGCCGACGATCCACACGATGGCGTCCTGGTCCAGCAGGTCGGTGCGTTCCTTGCTGATGTTCGCCCCGAACTGGTCGCCGATGGCCTTGTCCAGGTCCGTCGGCAGGGAGAACCCGAGGCCGGTCAGCAGGCGGGAGCGGGCGTCCTGGCTGCCGAAGACGAACATGCCCTCGTACGGGGTGGCCATCACGCCCGTGGCGCCCTTGAACGCCGGGTACTGGTCCGCGGCGGCCTTGATCTTCGCCTCGGTGGCGGCGACCGCGTCGGCGGCCTCCTTCTCCTTGCCGAGCGCCTTGCCGATCGTCTCGGTCTGCTCCTGCCACGGGACGCCGTAGTCGTTGTACGCCTTCGGCTGGGCGACCACGGGCGCGAACTTGGACAGCGACTCGTACTGCTCCTTGGTGAGTCCGCCGTACACCGCGAGGATCAGGTCGGGCTTGAGGGCCGCGATCTTCTCGATCTGCGGGCCGGTGCCCGTGTCCTTGAGGACGGTCGGCACCTTTCCGGAACCGAGCTTGTCCTCGGCCCAGGGGCCGATGGCGCCCTTGTAGCCGCCGAGCCACTCGGTGGTGCCGACGGGGACCTTGCCGAGGGCGAGG
Organism: Streptomyces sp. NPDC057438; assembly: GCF_042802995.1. NCBI lineage: Bacteria > Bacillati > Actinomycetota > Actinomycetes > Kitasatosporales > Streptomycetaceae > Streptomyces > Streptomyces sp. NPDC057438. Next base: position 43,174 of record NZ_JBHVDD010000028.1, on the reverse strand, counting down.
ACCGCGTCCTGGTCGGTGAGGCCGACGGTGACGATCCGCTCGGGCTCGGTTTTGATGGTGGTGCTGCCGTACTTGTGGTCGACGGAGACCGGGAAGGACTCGCCGGAGGTGCTCGCCTCGGCGCCGGCGCCCGGCGTGTCGGCGGCGTCGTCCGAGGAGGAGCCACCTCCGCACGCGGTGGCGAGGAGCAGGGTGGCGGAGGCGAGCACGACGGCGAGCCGTGGCGCTCTGCGGGAGCGGAACATCACAGGTCCTTCGGTTCGGGGTTCTTCGGAGCGGGAGGTGTGGGGGTCTCGGGGGCCGGCCGGGGGCCGGTGACGCGGGCGTCGGACCAGGCCGACCAGAGGGCGGCGTAGGGGCCCCGCGCGGCGTGGAGTTCGTCGTGGGTGCCGCTCTCGACCACGCGGCCGTCCTCCATGACGACGACGCGGTCGGCGGTGGCCGCCTGGCTGAGGCGGTGGGCGACGATCAGCGCGGTCCGCCCGTCCACGGCGCGGGCGACCGCCTTCTCCAGGGTCCGCGCTCCGGCGCTGCCTGCCTCGGCGGTGGCCTCGTCGAGGATCACCAGGGGCGGGTCGGCGAGGATCAGCCGGGCCAGCGCGAGGGCCTGGGTGCGTTCGCCGCTGAGCCGGTGGCCGCCGTCGCCGACGACCGTGGCGAGCCCGTCGGGCAGGGCCTCGGCCCAGGCGAGGGCGTCGACGCGGTCGAGGGCGGCGCGCAGTTCGTCGTCGCCGGCATCGGGCTTGGCGAGCCGCAGGTCGTCGGCGAGGGGGCCCGCGAAGACGTGGGTCTCCTGAGTGATCAGGGCGATCGTGCGAGAGGCGGCGGGGCCGAGTTCGGTGGGCGGGATCCCGCCCACCAGGACGCTGCCGGTGGTGGGCGGCTGAATGCCCGCGACGAGCTTGGCCAGGGTGGTCTTGCCGGCTCCGCTGGCGCCGACGAGAGCGACGCGTTCGCCGTGCCGGATCGTCAGGTCGATGTCGTGCAGGACCGGATGGCCGGGCCGGTAGGCGTGGCCGAGGCCGCGGACGCTGACGTCGGCGCCGCCGGCCCGCACGGGGTGCGTGGGCGCCGGGGGCACCGGCTCGTCGGTGACGCCGACGAGCCGGGCGAGTCCGGCCGTGGCCGACTGGGCGTCGTCGAGGAGGGCGAGGGCCGCGTTGACGGGGCCGAACAGGCCGTGGAAGTACAGGGCGGCGGCGGTCGCCGTACCGATGCTGGCCGAGCCGTCGCGGACCAGCCAGTAGCCGGTGACCAGGACGGCGGCGAGCCCGATGTACTCGGCGATGTGCAGGCGGCTGTAGAAGCCGAGGACGAGCCGTACGCCCCGCATCGTCAGCGCCACCACGGACCAGGAGCGTTCGGTGACCCGCTCGGTGTGCTCCGGGCCCAGCCGGAACGCCCGCACGGTGGAGCCGCCGCCGATGGTGTCCAGCATCTGCTGCTGCTGGGCGCCCGCGGCCACCCGCTGCTCGGCGTAGAGCGGGATGGCGCGGGTGACGTACCAGCGGGCGGTGGCGGCCTGGACGGGGACGGCGAGGAGCGCGGCGAACAGGAAGCGCCAGTCGAGCAGGGCCATCGCCCCGAGGGTGAGGACGATGGTGAGCACGGAACTGCCCAGCGCGGGCAGCGCGTTGCGGACGGCATCGGCGATGAGGGAGACGTCGGCGGTGACCCGGGCGGTCAGGTCGCCGGCGCCGGCCTTCTCGACGCGCTCCAGCGGGAGCGTGAGGGCGCGTTCGACGAAGCGTTCGCGCAGCCGGGCGAGGGTCGTCTCGCCCAGCCGGGCGATCTGGGAGAGCCCGAACCCGGCGGTGACGCCCTGCGCCACGGCGACGGCCACCAACAGGACGGCCGTGACCGTGATGGCGTCGGCGGACCCGCGGCCGGCGGCCAGGTCGACGATCCGGCCCAGCAGCGGCTGCACGAGCAGGCCCACGGCGGTGGAGGCGACCATCACGGTGAGGGCGGACAGCGCCAACCGACGCTGCGGGCGCAGCAGTTCGGCGACCGCGGCCCGGGTACGGGCGGGCGTGGCGACGGGCAGCAGGTCGGGTCCGGTGCGGTCGTCGCCGCGGGCGACGGCGTCGACGGCGTCGGATCGCTCGGTCATGTGAGGACCGCCGTACGGTAGTCGGCGCGCTCGCGGACGAGGCGCTCGTGGTCTCCGGTCGCGGTGATCCGGCCGTCGTGGAGGAGGACGGCGCGGTCGGTGACGGCGAGGAGGGCCGGGCTGTTGGTCACCAGGAGCGTGGTGCGTCCGCCGCGGACGTCCCTGATCCCGGCGGCGATCCGTGTCTCGGTGACGGCGTCGACGGCGGTCGCGGGCTCGTGCACGACGAGGACGGGCGCGTCGGCGGCCAGGGCGCGGGCCAGGGCGACGCGCTGGCGCTGTCCGCCGGAGAGCGAACGGCCGCGCGCGGTGACGGCCGTGTCGACGCCGTGGGGCAGCGCCCGGGCGACCTCGTCGGTGCCGGAGGCGGCCATCGCGGCCGTGACTCCCGCCGGCAGGGGCGGTGCGGTGGCGGGGAGTGCCGCCGTGACGTTGTCCAGGACGGTTCCCTCGAACAGGTCCGCGTCGTGCTCGGCGACGAGGATCGCCGCGCGTACGTCGGTCAGGGCCAGCGACGTCAGGGTCGTGCCGTCGAGTTCGACGGCGCCGTCGTCGGGGTCGGCGTGGCGTCCGAGGAGGCGGAGCAGGGCGGCGGCGTCGGCGGGGGCGGTGACGGCGATGCCGACCGTCTCGCCGGGGGCGATGTCCAGGTCGAGGCCGCGCAGGGTGCCGCAGGTGACGGACCGCAGGGTCAGCCGTCCCTCGACGGCGCCCGCGGTGAGGGTGTCCGGGGACGGTGCCTCGGACACGTCGCCGGGGGCGTCCAGCACCTCCGCGATCCGGGCGGCGGAGGCGCGGCCCTGGGCCAGTTCGGCGTTGATCCAGGCGAACTCGCCGAGCGGGCCGACGAGGAACAGGGCGAGGCCGACGGAGGAGACGAGTTCGCCGATGCCGATGTCGCCGCGGGCGGCGAGGCGTCCGCCGACGAGGGCGACCAGGGCGATGAAGGCGCCGGTGAGGATGGTGACGACACCGTGCTGCCACGCCTCGGCGCGGGCGGCGCGCAGGGTGGAGGCGAGGGAGTCCTGGCTGACGCGGCGGTAGCGGGCGACGGCGGCCCGCTCGGCGCCGATGCCCTTGAGGACGCGCAGTCCGGCCACCAGGTCGGCGGCGACGCCGGAGGCCTGTGCGGCACGTTCCTGCTCGGTCTCGCTGCGGCGTTCCAGGGGCTTGCTCAGCAGGTGGCCCAGCCACAGCAGCAGCGGGGTGCCGAGGAGGACGAGCAGGCCCAGGGCGAGGGAGACCCGTAGCAGCGCGACCGCGCCGACCACGAGACCCGCGGTGGCCGCGAAGGCGACGATGAGGGCCATGGCGACGGCACCGACCCGTTTGGCGTCCTCGGTGGCGATGTTGGTCAGTTCGCCCGGCAGTCTTCCCTCCTCGGCGCCGCCCTCGGGAGCGAGGACACGGCCGACGAGTGCGGTTCTGAGGTGGTGGGCGGCCGTGACGGCGGCACGCTCGCCGGCCCGCGCGCTGAAGCGGAAGCTGAAGGAGAGTCCGACGTACACCGCGGCCAGGACGACGAGCCACAGCAGGAGTCCGGTGACGTCGCCGTCCACGACTCCGCGGTCGATGGCCAGTCCGATGAGTACCGGCACCAGCGCCTCGCCCGTCTGGTGGCCCATCCCGAGGACCGCGCCCACCACGACATCCCGACGCTGTCCGCCGACCGCGCGCCACAGGACCTTCCGTCCCGGCGGGTCCGCCTTCCTCACGTGTCCCTCCGGACCGGTTTCACCTACACAGAAAAGTACAAGAAACTTAGGTAAGGCTAACTACATTTGCCGTGCCGTGACCAGCCCCGAGACGTCTTCGAGACCTGACCGAGCTTCCCCGGACGCCGGGACGCTACCCCACAGCCCCCTCAACTGGCCGAATTATCAAGCCAGTTCACCGACACGAGAGACATCGGGCGACCGCCCCGACCGGAAGGACCTGTCCGTGCTCAGCACCAGGATCACCAACGCCCGCGTCATCACGATGGACCCGGACCGGCCCGCCGCCCGGGAACTGGGCATCTGGCAGGGGCGGATCGTCGGCCTGGACGAGGACGTGGCGGCGCTCCCCGCGCGGCGGACGGTGGACCTGGACGGCCCCACGCTGCTCCCCGGGGCCCTGCGCGCGTACACCACCGAGGCGGCGTACGCCTGCCACTGGGAGGCCGACGCCGGCACGCTCACCCCCGGCAAGCGGGCCGACCTCGTGGTGCTGGGCGACGATCCGCGCCGGGTGGAGGTGTCCCGCATCGGGGAGATCGAGGTGGTGCGGACGTTCGTCGAGGGCGAGGAAGAGTTCTGACGCGGCGTGCGGCACCGGCGGCACAACCGCCCGTGCCGCAAAGGTCGTTGGAACGCGGTCCTCGTCGTATACGGCGGGGACCGGACGCCCAATACTGTGCCCAGACGTCGTCAGGGGGCACTCGATGAAGTGGTTTCAGCGCGAGCGTGCCGGGCAACGGGCCGTCGTGGCACCGCCGTCCGGGCCGGGCGAGAGCGACGAACCGCCGCGGCAGGCACCCCCGCCGCTCACCACCGGCGAACCGGCCCTCCAGCGGATCGGCGGCCACACCGGCCAGGTCACCCGGCTGACCACCGGGACGGATCCGGTCATCCTCGACATCACGCACACGGGCACCGGGCACTTCGCCGTGGACGCCCTGGACGAGCGGCTGCACTCCCAGAGCCAACTCGTCTACACCGGCGGGCCCTTCTCGTGCCGTGCCCTGGTGAACGCCGACGACCGGCCGGTGCGGGCGCTGCGGATCCAGGCGGCCGGACCCTGGACGGTCGACGTGAGCCCGGTGACGAGCGTGCTCGCCTGCGGGGGACACACCCGGCGTCCCGCCTCCGACGTCCTGCGGCACACCGGGGGCCCCGGAACCGCGGTCCTGCGCTACGAGGGCGATCCGCGGTCCGACGACGGCGGCTACTTCCTCGTCGACGCCTTCGAACCGGACGGCACCGCCTACCTCGGCCAACTGGCCGACCACGTGGGCCCCTGGGAGGGCGAAGCGACCCTCACCGGTCCCTGCCTCATCCACGTCCGTTCCGACGGGCCGTGGTCGATCACCGTCCGGCCGCGCCCGTCGCGGGAACAGCGGTCCGGATGACGACTCAGGCCAGGGACTCGTAGTACGCCTTCTGTGCCGGGTAGTAGTCCTCGAACTCGGGCCGGGGCCCGCCCGCGCGTGCGGTGGTGAGCATGTCCAGGTAGTACTCCCAGCCGGGGCCGGTCGAGCCGAGGGCGTCCGGGGTGACGAGATGGTGGACCAGCCGGAGTTCGGTGACACCCTCGGTCTCGGCCAGCAGCAGCTCCAGCGACCAGGAACCCGCCTCGTCCTCCATGGAGACGGCCAGGCGCCGGGGCGGCTCACAGGCCTCGATCCGCATCGGACACCACGGGGCCGACTCCTCGAACGCCAACCGCACCTCGATGGTGCGGCCCGGCGCGGCCTCGCCACGCCAGGGGCCGAACCAGCGCGCGGTGCGCTCGGGCTCGGTGACGCTCGCCCAGACGTCGGTCGCGGGGGCGGCGTAGGTACGGGTGAGGACGAGGTCGTATCCAGACGGCGTGGACAGGAGCTGTCCGGTGGGTTCGGGGGTCATGCGATGTCCTCCCTGGGGTGGGGCGCGCTGGGTGAGGGGGTGTCGGGCTCGGCCCGCTTCCGGTCCCTGCGGGTCCGGTGGACCTCGGTCTCCAGCGCCGCGAGGCGCTGCGACCAGCCGGGCCGGCGGGCGTCGAACAGGGCGAGCCAGGTGGCGAGGTGGGCCAGCCGGGTCGGCACGAGCGAGTACCGGCGGTGGCGTCCGATCTGCTCGTCCCGGGCCAGTCCGGCCTCACGCAGTACGCGCAAGTGGCGGCTCACCGCGGGCCGGCTGATGGGGAACCGGCCCGCGATCTCGCCCGCCGTCAGCGGGCTGTGCCGCAGCAGGAGCAGGATCTCCCGGCGCACCGGATCGGCGATGGCCTCGGCCACCTCGCTGAGGTCGTCCACCCCAAAAGCGTAACCCATAGGTTACGCATTTGGGTTCAGGGTTTCCGGACGCGCGCGGATCCCGGCGGTCTCCTCCCCCGGCCACGCCCACCGCACGGGCCCCGGCCGCCGTCGGCACCCGGCCCTGGCCCGCCGCCCATGCAGCCGGGTGGTCCGCCGACGACGAGGAGGACCAGCTGTCGGCGGAGGCGGATTCGGACAGCGCCACCGAGGGCGACGATCAGCCCCCCGGCTGAGCCCGTCAGCACGAGCGCGAGAGGCGTGACCCGCGCCGATGACCAGGGAGCCCAAGACCAGGGTGAACGTGGGGCCGCGGGCGTCGGTCAGCTCGCCGGGTAGCCTCGGGGGCATGCGGATCTCCGTCTCCTCGGACATGGACGAGCCCGTCGCCCGCCTCCTCCTCGCGGAGCTGCGCGGCCGGGGGCACGAGGTGCTGACCCACGGCGCGCTGCGCGAGGGCGACGACCCCCGGTGGGCGGTCTGCTCGGAGGCGGCGGCACGCGATGTCGCCGCCGGGAGGGCGGACCAGGCCGTCGTGTGCTGCTGGACGGGCACCGGCGCGTCGATCGCCGCGAACAAGGTGCCCGGGGTACGGGCCGCCCTGTGCGGGGACGCGTACACGGCCGACGGTGCCCGCCGCTGGAACCACGCCAACGTCCTGGCGATCGGGCTGCGGCTGACCTCCGGGCCGCTGCTCAAGGAGATCCTCGACTCCTGGTTCGCCGCCGAGGACGGCCAGGACGCCGACGACCGGGAGAACGTGGCCCGCGTCGGCCGACTCGATGTCAGCCGGGGTGAGGACCGGACCGGATGAAGACGGGTGCGGCCCAGGGCGGCGGGTCCGGCGGGGCCTCGGGCGGCCCGGACGCCTTCGGCGTGGACACCCTCGCCGGCATCGGCCCCTGCGGGTGGCCGCCGGCGACGTCGGCGGCCCTGAGCGCGGCCACGAAGGACAGACAGGAGTCGTACCGGTCGTCCGGGGACTTGGCCAGCGCCGTCGCCAGCACCGTGTCGACGGCCGGCGGCAGATCGGGGCGCCCGGCGGTCAGCGGGGGCGGCTCGTCGTACTGATGGGCCCACAACAGGGCCATGTCGTCGTCCCGCTGGAAGGGCGGCCGGCCGGCGAGCGTCTCGTGGACGACGCAGGCGAGGCTGTAGACGTCGCAGCGGCCGTCGACGGGCTTGCCGGAGATCTGCTCCGGGGCCACGTAGTCGAGGGTGCCCACGAACTGGCCCACGCTGGTGAAGCCGGTCAGGGACAGGGACTTCTTCGTCAGGCCGAAGTCGGTGAGGTAGACGTGCTCGGGGTGGTCGCTGTCGGTGCCCTGCGCGACGAGGATGTTGCCGGGCTTCACGTCCCGGTGCACCAGACCGTGGTCGTGCGCCGCGTCGAGCGCGGAGGCGACCTGGGTGGCGATCCGGGTGGCGGCCCGGACCGGCAGGGGGCCCTCCCGGTCCAGGAGGTGCCGCAGATCGCTGCCCGCGACGTACCGCATGGCGATGTAGAGGACCCCGTCCGTCTCGCCCGCCTCGAAGACCGGCACGATGTGCGGGTGATCGATCGCGGCGGCCACCCGTGACTCGTGCGTGAAGCGCCGCCGGAAGGTGTCGTTGCGGGCCAGTTCCGGGGCCAGCAGCTTGAGCGCGACCGTCCGTTCCAGGCGCAGGTCCAGGGCCTGGTAGACGACGGCCATACCGCCCCGGCCGATCTCGCGTTCGATGCGGTAGCCCGCGATCTGCCGTCCGACCAGCTCGGAGGGGCGCCCCGCGTACGGCTGTGTCTCACTCATCGCGGGTCACCGGCGGGACCAGGCGGGTGGGTTCGTGATCGCGCGGCCCGTGGTCCGCCGGCCGGTGACCGGACGGCGGACGGTCGGCCGTACGGTCCCGCTCCGGTTCGGGGCCGGGTTCCGCCACGACGCGCGTCGCTTCTGGGGCCGGGGCGGTGGCGGGCGGGAGGCGTGGGGCGGCCGGGGTCGCGCGCGGGGCGTCCCCGACGGCGAAGGCGCTCAGTCGGGTCCCGTCGCAGTACACCCACCGCTCGTGCGCGGCGTCGAACAGCCACAGAGACTCGCCGTCGACGACCACCCCGATCCGCAGACCCTTCGTGCGGTCGTGGAAGGACTCGCCGTCGCGGTGCCCCGCGGCCAGCGCCTCCGCCTCGGTGCGGTAGCGCGTCAGGGCCTCCTCGGCCCGGGCCAGCAGCGGACGCGGGTCGGCGGTGCGGGCGTCGTCCGCGCCGGCCGCGGGCGGGTCCCGGGGTACGGCGACGAGGAGACGGGCGTCGACCCACGCGGACCAGCCGTTGGCGCACAGGGCGTGCCCCCAGTCGCCGCGCCGCTCCAGGAGCTGGACGGGCAGCAGCGCGTCGAGGGCCACGGTGGGCCGGGAGGGGTCGGGAAGCTCCCAGGCGGGCAGTCCGCCCGGCGGGACGACATGGGTGGGGAGGAAACCGGGGGTCGTCATCGCGGCTACTTCCGCATCACCGCGGGCTCACGGCGCCGCAGCAGCCGGGCGACGAGCCAGCCGCAGAGCAGGGACAGGACGACGAGCATCCCCATGTCGAGCAGCCACACGCCCGCCGAGTGCGCGAACAGCGGGTCCGAGGTGTCCGGGACGATCTCCTCCAGGTCGATCGTGCCGGCCATCGCGGCGAACGCCCACCGCGACGGCACCAGCCACGCCAGCTGTTCGAGGACGATGGTGCCCCTGACGTCCAGCAGGGCGCCGCAGAACACCACCTGGACGATCGCGAGGAGCACCAGCAGCGGCATGGTGACCTCCTCCTTGCGCACCAGCGCGGAGACCACCAGGCCGAGCATCATCGCGGTGAAGGCGAGGAGCGCCACGGCGCACGTGATCTCGACCAGGGGCGGCATCAGCACCCCTTCCCCGCCCGGGGCGCCCAGGTCGACGCCGAGCAGGGCGACCAGGGTGAGGACGACCGCCTGGAGGACGGTGATCGTGCCGAGGACGACGACCTTGGACATCAGGTAGGCGGATCTGGACAGGCCGACGGCCCGTTCGCGCCGGTAGATCACCCGTTCCTTGACCAGTTCGCGCACGGCGTTCGCCGCACCCGTCAGCACCCCGCCCACACACAGGATGAGCAGCGCGTTCATGGCGGTCTCGCGGTCCAGTTCGCTCCCGGCGAGCGCCCTGGCCATCGCGCCCATCACGAACGGCAGCGCGATCATGATGGCGAGGAAGGTCCGGTCGGCGCCGAGCGCGGCCGCGTACCGGCGCACCAGTGTGCCCAGTTGGGCGCCCCAGCTCTGCGGTTTGGGCGGCGATGCCACGGCGATCGGCTGGGGATCCTCGGGCAGGTACGGGCGGCCCATGGAGGCGGTGACGTACCGCTGTCGGAACGGCGAGTCGCGGTACTCCCCCGCCCAGTCCCGCTCCCGGTCCCGTTCGAACGCTTCGAAGGCCTCCGGCCACTGGGCGAACCCGAAGAAGGCGAGGGTGTCGTCCGGCGGTCCGTAGTAGGCGACCTTGCCGCCGGGCGCGAGGACGAGGAGGCGGTCGCAGACGTCGAGGCTGAGGACGCTGTGGGTGACGACGATGACGGTGCGGCCGTCGTCGGCGAGGCCGCGCAGCATGTGCATCACCGAGCGGTCCATGCCCGGGTCGAGTCCTGAGGTCGGTTCGTCCAGGAACAGCAGGGAGGGCTTGGTCAGCAGTTCCAGGGCGACGCTGACCCGTTTGCGCTGGCCGCCGGAGAGGCTGTGGATGGGCTGGCCGGCCCGCTGTTCCAGGCCCAGTTCGCGGATCACCTCGTCGACCCTGGCCTGCCGCTCGGCCTTCGCGGTGTCCTGGGGGAAGCGGAGTTCGGCGGCGTAGGAGAGGGCCCGGCGGACGGTCAGTTGCGCGTGCAGGATGTCGTCCTGCGGGACGAGGCCGATGCGCTGGCGCAGTTCGGCGTAGTCGCGGTAGAGGTCGCGGCCGTCGTAGAGGACCGTGCCGCTGTCGGCGGGGCGTTGCCCGGTCAGGGCGTTGAGGAGGGTGGACTTGCCGGCGCCGCTGGGGCCGACGACGGCGAGGAGGCATTTCTCGCCGACCGGAAACGAGACCTCGTCCAGCAGCGTCTTGCGGCCCCGGTCGACGGCGACGGTGAGTTCCTGGACATCGAGGGAGACCTCGCCGGTGTCGACGTACTCCTGCAACTGGTCGCCGACCAGGCAGAACGCGGAGTGCCCGATGCCGATGATGTCACCGGCCGTGACCGGTGCGCGATCGACGGGGGTGCCGTTGAGGAAGGTGCCGTTGTGGCTGCCGAGGTCGACGATCTCGTAGGTGCCCTCCGGCCGCGCTCGCAGTTCCGCGTGCCGGCGGGAGACGACGAGGTCGTCGATGACCAGGTCGTTGTCGGCGGCGCGGCCGATCCGGACGGTCCGCTCGGGCAGCGGGCGGACGCTGGTGGGCCGGCGGAACGTGCCGGTGGAGGCGGGGTGGAAGATGCCGGAGGGGCGCTCGGGGGCGAGGCCGGTGAGCACCGCCCGGGGGCCGTCGGGGAGGCTTCCGAAGTGGATGACGGTGCCGGGGCCGACGTCCCACTCGTGGATGCGGTGGCCGTCGGCGTAGGTGCCGTTGGTGCTGTGCTCGTCCTCGATCGTCCAGTGGCCGGCCTCGGCCCGCAGAACGGCGTGGTGCCAGGAGACCCGGTCGTCGTCGAGGACGACGTCGCTGAGCGGGTCGCGCCCCACGTGGTACGCGTGGCTCGGAGTCATCACCGTGGAGCCCGACTCGGTTTCCAGCACGAGTTCGGGCGCGGTCGGTGCGAGGGACCGCTCTGCCATACGGAAAATTCTACCGATTCACCCGGTTTTGTGCCCGGTCGCTCCGGCGAGACCGCCTGGACCGGCGAGGGCGGCCCGGGAGTGTGGTCGCCGGGGCGGAGCCCTCCCGGGAGGTCAGGCGGCGGGCGCGGCGATGCGCTGGGCGATGCGCTGCATACGGACGGCGTCGACGGACTCCGCGAGCAGCTCGTACTCCGTGGTGTCGTCGTTGGTGGCGATGCGGACCAGGTTTCCGGCGGCCAGCTCGTCGGCCACCAGGCCCTGTTGCGCTTCGTCGGTGGACCAGGCACGCAGCAGGGCCGGCACGTCCGGCACGGTGTCGGCGACCGGAACGACCGCGTTCGGGGGGAAGTTGGGGTTCTCGGGGTACGGGTCGAGGCGTTCGGCGATCCATAACGCGCGGTCGCGCATCCACCACAGGGCCAGCGCAAGCGTCGGGGCGCGATAGGTCCCGAGGGGCACGCCGACGCGCCGGCCGTCGCACCATCCGTACGCGGTGACATGGCACAGGAATTCGTCGTGCACGCTTCGCTCCCCCGATCGCACCGCCGTCCCGCCCGGCCTCCTCGCCGCGCGGACTTGCTCTCGCCTCACAGATTTGCTGGTCGTACACATCCGGCGACCCGAAAGTCACGCACAGTGACGCGATGGACGCGCACGGGTGCGCGTTCGTTCATGACTCAATCGCCCTGTCAGTCGAGTATCGCCACGGCTGACACTCTGTCACCATGCCAATTCAGCCAGTCTCCTGGCATATGCGGGCACGCGAGTGGCCGAAACGACGCGTCAGGCCCTGTGACCGGGCCTTCCTCGGGATGACCTCCGAGGTAATCGACGCCCTGGGCGGGTGCGGGCATCGTGTGCGGTGCCGGATCACGAGGACACCGCGGACGGTTCCGGATCCGGTCCCCGTCTTCTACGCATCTGCCCGATGGAGGGTTCAACGATCATGCCCACGAATCAAGAGCGCCGAGACCGCTACGCGACCGCCGTCGCCCGCTACTTCGAGGCGTGGAACGCGCCCGGTGAGGACGAGCGGGCCGAAGCCGTCGCCGCCGCCTGGGCCGCCGACGGCGGCTACACCGATCCGCTGGCCGACGTGCGCGGCCACGAGGAGATCGCCGCCCTGATCACGGCGGCCCGGAAACAGTTCCCCGGCCTCGCCTTCCACCTGACCACGGCTGTGGACGGACACCACGACACCGCCCGCTTCGCCTGGGAGCTGGTGGACGAGTCGGGCGGCGGCGCCCCGGTCGCCGGGTTCGACGTGATCACGCTCGACGCGCAGGACCGCATCCGGAGCGTGTACGGCTTCCTGGACCGGGTGCCGGCGGCGTAGGGCTCGTCCGACGGATTTCGGCGGCGTCGCGGGAGCGGGTCCACCGCCCGGCGATGAGTTCTCCCGCTCCCGGAGGTCTCCTGTTCGTAGCGGACCACCGGAAGCGGAGGACGACATCATGAGCACGCTCGACGAGCAGTTCACGGCGGAGCTGCGCAGGAGCCCCGCCGAAGGCGGCTGGACCTACCTCGTATGGCCCCGCTCCGCCGCCTTCTTCGGCACCCGCGGTCTGGTCAAGGTCCGCGGCACCATCGACGGGCACCCCTTCCGCAGCTCCTTCATGGCCCTCGGCGACGGCACCCACAAGCTGCCCGTCAAGGCCGAGGTGCGCAGGGCGATCGGGAAGGAGGCGGGTCAGTCGGTGACCGTCCGGCTGGAGGAGCGGATCGACCGCTGACCGGGATCAGGCGGTCAGCCCTTGCCCTCGATGATCGCGTCGATGCGGGCCAGTTCGTCCGCCTCGAAGTCGAGGTTGGCGATGGCTCCGACACTGTCCTCGATCTGCCGGGCGCTGCTCGCGCCGACGAGGGCGGAGGTGACCCGGCCGCCGCGCAGCGTCCAGGCCAGGGCGAGCTGGGCGAGCGTCTGGCCACGGGACTTGGCGACCTCGTCCAGCGCGCGCAGCCTGCCCACCAGGTCCTCGGTGACGGCGTCGGACCGAAGGAACGGGCTGTCGCTCGCCGCGCGGGAACCCTCCGGGATGCCGTCGAGGTAGCGGGAGGTCAGCAGGCCCTGCTCCAGCGGGGAGAAGACGATGGAGCCGACCTGCAGCTCGTCGAGCGCGTCGAGCAGGCCCTCGGTCTCCGGGCGCCGGTCGAGCATCGAGTACCGCGGCTGGTGGATGAGGAGCGGGGTGCCCAGCTCGCCCAGGATGCGGGCGGCCTCCCGGGTCTGCTCGGCCGAGTAGTTCGAGACGCCGACGTACAGCGCCTTGCCCTGCTGGACCGCCGAGTGCAGCGCGCCCATCGTCTCCTCCAGCGGAGTCTCCGGGTCGGGGCGGTGCGAGTAGAAGATGTCGACGTGGTCCAGGCCCATGCGCTTCAGGCTCTGGTCCAGCGAGGAGAGCACGTACTTGCGGGAACCCCACTCACCGTACGGGCCGGGCCACATCAGATAGCCCGCCTTGGTGGAGATGACCAGCTCGTCGCGGTACGGGGCGAAGTCGGCCTTCAGGGCCTCGCCGAGAGCGGACTCGGCGGAGCCGGGGGGCGGACCGTAGTTGTTGGCCAGGTCGAAGTGGGTGACGCCCAGGTCGAAGGCGCGGCGCAGGATCGCGCGCTGCGTCTCGACGGAACGGTCGGGGCCGAAGTTGTGCCACAGGCCGAGCGAGAGCGCGGGAAGCTTCAGACCGCTGCGTCCGGTGCGCCGGTAGGGCATGTCCGCGTAGCGGTCGGGGTGTGCGGTGTACAACGCGACTCCAGAGGTTGGCACGGGAGGACCGGGGTCCCTGAGAACCGGTGTCCACTCTTTCGCGACCTGGGGGCATTGGTCCAACAGAAGAATCCGATGGGATTCAGCACCTACGCTTCTCAGTCATGGAACTCCGCCACCTCCAGCATTTCGTCGCGGTCGCCGAGGAGGAGCACTTCACCCGGGCCGCCGAACGGCTGCTCGTCTCCCAGTCCGGTCTGTCCGCCTCCGTTCGGGCCCTGGAGCGCGAGCTGCAGACGCCGCTGTTCGTACGGACCACCCGCCGGGTGACACTCACTCCCGCCGGGCGGGCCCTGCTGACCGAGGCGGAGCGGATCCTCGCGCAGGTGCGGTCGGCCCGGGAGGCGGTGGCCGCCGTACAGGGTGTGCTGCGCGGCATGCTCGCGCTCGGGTCCGAGCAGTGTCTGGCCGGGCTGCACGTGGCGGGGCTGCTGGCCTCGTTCCGGCGGCTGCACCCCGATGTGGAGATCTGTCTGCGGCAGGCGGGCTCGGGCGCGCTCGCGGAGGAGGTGGCGAGCGGACGCCTGGACCTGGCGTTCGCCGTGCGGACCGCGCAGGAGGACACCGACCAGCTCCGGGTCGTCCCGCTGTCCAGCGAGCCGATGACCGTGCTGTGCCACCCCGGTCACCGTCTCGCGACCGCCGGCGCCGCCGTGACCCCGCAGGAGCTGGGCGGCGAGGTCTTCGTCGACTTCCACCCGGACTGGGGCCCGCGCCGCACCACCGACTCGGTGTTCGCGGCGGCGGGTGTCCGCCGGTCCGTCGCCCTGGAGGTCAACGACGTGCACAGCCTCCTCGACCTCGTCGACGAGGACCTCGGCGTCGCCGTCGTCCCGCGCCACTTCCGGCACAAGCGCGACTCGCTCGTCGCCCTCCCCGTCAAGGACACCGGCGAGACCGTGTACGAGACGGTGGCCCTGCTTCCTCCCCCGCAGGCCACGAGTCCGGCGGCCCGGGCCCTGATGGACCTCCTCGACCCGCCGGCCGGCCGGGGCCGGATCACTCCGTGAAGGGCGTCCACCGGTGGCTCTCGGTGGCGTACGAGTAGCGCGGCAGGCCCTTGATCCCGGTCGTGCGGAACGGGCGGCCGCCGTCGTCGATCCGGACCGTGCCGGTGCGGCCCTCGGAGGACCACTCCAGCTCCAGGTACCACTGGCAGTCGCAGCTCTCGGTGTCGGCGCTGACGCTCAGGACCGCCGGGTCCCCGGCCGCCACGCTGTACGGAAAACGCACGGCCGGGATCGGGGTGTCCAGGTCGGCGCCGTCGACCGGGCGGGCGATCGGCCGGTTCTTGTCCAGGTCGACGTCGAAGTACGAGGGGGTGACCCGTCCTCCGCAGCCCTGGTCCATCGCGTAGGCGTTGCCCGCGGCGGGTGCCGTGCGTCCGACGACACGCACCCGCAGCGCCGTCAGGACGACGGCGGCGGACGTGCGGCCGTGCACCGTGACCTCCACGATCGTGTTCCGCCCGTGCACGGCGCCCTGGGTCGCCGCCCAGGCGCCCGCGTCCTGCGGCGGCGGGGGCGGGGGCACCTCCTTGGGCGGCTTGGCGATGACGTAGTCGTGCCCGCAGCCGAGGTTCCAGATCTGTGAGTTCGCCGTCCAGGTGATCGGCACACCGGTGGCCCGGGACCGCGGCTCGTCGGCCGCACCGCCCTTCGTGGCCTTGCTCCGGGGTTCGCCGGGCGTGGGCGAGGCCGTGTCCGAGGGGGTGCTGGTGGCGTCCGGCGAGGGGGACGGACTCGTGGGCGCGGCCGACGGGCGCTGGGCACCCGCGGTCGTACGGGAGGGCGCCCGGACCTCGCCCGGGGCGGCGGTGTCCGCCGGGGGCCGCCCGGACGGCAGTGCGGCGATGCCGCCCAGGGTGGCGAGCAGCACCGCGACGACGGCCGCGCTGACGAGCGTACGGCGGCGACGGTGCCAGGCGCGCCGGGCGGGCGCCGGGGCCGAGAGCAGGTCCGGCGGGAGGGACTCGCGCGCGCCTGCCTCGGCGGAAGCGGCCGGATCACCGGCGTCGGAGGACCGGGCAGGTCGTCCGGATGCTCCGGCGGCTCCGGCGGCTCCGGCCGATGAGGATGAGCCGGCTGACGGGGACGAACCGGCAGCGTCGGAGGACCCGGCGGATGCGGGCGCCCCGGTGGCCTCCGACAACCCGGCGGGAGCGCTCGGGCCGGCCGCGCGGGCCCGCCCGGTGGCCGCGACCGGCCCTCCCGTGCCTTCGGCCGGCCCCGCGGCCGCGGTCGGCGTGCCCGATCCCCCGGTCGACGTGTCCGGTCCCGGGGCCGACGAGTCGGCACCTGTACCGGCCGCCGCCGGTCCGGGCGCGCCCGGCTCCGGCTCCGCGCTTCCCGCCCCGGCCGCCTCTGCCCCGGCCCCTCGCACCCGCTGGCGTGCCGCCATCGCCGACAGCCACAGGCGGTGGAGTTCCAGCCGCTCCTCCCCCGTCGCCCCGCAGAGCACGGCGAAGCGCTCGACGGGTGCGAAGTCGAGCGGCACCGTGCCGCCCGCGCAGTAACGGTGCAGCGTCGAGGTGTTCATGTTGAGGCGCCGGGCCAGCTGCCCGTAGCTGCGGTCCGTGCGTTCCTTGAGTCGCGTGAGCGACGCCGCGAACCGCTGGACGTCGTCCCCTGCTGCCGACACTGTTCCCCCGTGTCCTCACCGGCCCGGGACGGTATCCCAGGCACTCCCTGTATGTGCACGTCAGAGGGGCTGGGATGGTTCCAGGGGCGCGGATCGGACCTTGGCCGTTGCGCCCTCACCCCGGGACGGCCGATGCTCTTGGTGTCGCCCCGACCAGGGCCGGACGGACCATCCGGCCGACGGCGCGACGGCACCACACACTCATCCACGTACCTGTCGAGGTACATGTTCACGGGGGACACCCATGCCCAAGCGCACCCGAGCGAACACGCTCACCGCACTCCTCGTCGCGGGTCTCACCGCGGGCTCCGCCCTCGCCGCCGGCGCCGTGCCGGCTGCCGCGGCGAAGGCGAGCAGCGCACCGAAGTACCTGTCGGCGTCCCAGCTCCCGCCGCACCCCTCGTCCTCCTGGACGGCGGGCAGGATCGAGGACGGCGTCCCCGAGGAGCTGCAGTACTGCCTGGGCGACGCGTTCCTGGCGTACGACGTCAACCACCGCTCCTTCCGGACGGACCTGGAGACCAGCGCCCGGCAGGTCGTCGTCGTCACCGGCAGCAACAGCAAGGCCAAGGCACTCGCCGCACGGCTGAACAAGGACTTCCGGGACTGCGTGAGCGAGTCCTCCGACCCGGACGTCGAGGTCGACTACCGGGATCTCGGGACACTGCCCGTCGAGGAGGGCGCCCGTGTCCACGGCGTCGCCAGTGTCACGTCCTGGGGAGCCATGGACATCCGGCTCCTGTCGGTGGGCCGGGACGGCCGGACGGTCACCGTCGTGGACTGGGGCCAGATGGGCGGCTTCAAGGACGCGCCGGTCAAGGCGTTCAAGAAGACGACCACCACCGCCGTCAACAAGCTCTACTGACCGGCACGCACCCACGCGGACGGCGTCCTGCGCGCCCAGAACGTCCCCGTCCGGTGGCAGGTCACCGACACGGCACCCGAACGTGAGGGCGGTGCGGGTCGGCGCCGGATGCCCGATGGTGGACGTATGGATGTGAAGGACGTTCTCATCGACGCGTTCGGCCGGATCAAGGAGGAGGTCCACGCGGTCGTGGACGGACTCTCCCCGGCAGCGCTCCACGCCCGGCCCGCCCCCGGCGCCAACTCGGTCGCCTGGCTGGTGTGGCATCTCACCCGGATCCAGGACGACCATGTGGCCGACGCCGCCGGACGCGAACAGGTCTGGCCGTCCCAGGGCTGGGAGAAGCGTTTCGGGCTGGCCCTGCCGGCCCGGGACACGGGGTACGGGCACAGCCCGGAGCAGGTCGGGCGGGTACGGGTCGACTCGGGCGACCTGCTCACCGGATACTTCGACGCCGTGCACGAACAGACGGGGGAGTTCGTGCGCGGCGTCGATGCCGACGCCCTCGACCGGGTCGTGGACGAGCGGTGGACGCCGGCCGTCACCCTCGGCGTACGGCTGGTCAGTGTCCTGGCCGACGACCTTCAGCATGTCGGCCAGGCGGCGTACGTACGAGGACTGGTGCTGCGCGAGGACCGCTAGCGGACCGCCCGGGTCACCGCCGGGACGATCAGGAAGCGGCGTAGCCGGGCAGGACGACGTTCTCGATGAGGGCGTTGCGCTCGTCGAACGGGATGAAGGCGCTCTTGAGGGCGTTGACGGTGACCGTGCGCAGGTCGTCGAGGGTCCAGCCGGCGTCCTCGACGAGCAGGGTCATCTCCCGGGTCATGGTGGTGCCCGAGACCAGACGGTTGTCGGTGTTGAGGGTGACGCGGAAGCCGAGGTCCTTCAGCTCCGTGATCGGGTGCTCGGCGATCGAGGTGGCGCACCCGGTCTGGAGGTTGGAGGTCGGGCACATCTCCAGGGCGATCCGGCGGTCGCGGACCCAGGAGGCGAGGCGGCCGAGCTTCCCGTCGACGATGTCCTCGGTGATGCGGACGCCGTGGCCGATGCGCTGGGCGCCGCAGACCTGGAGGGCCTGGTGGATGCTGGGCAGGCCGTGGGCCTCGCCGGCGTGGATGGTGAAGGGGACGCTCTCGCGGCGCAGGTGCTCGAAGGCGGCCAGGTGGTCGGCGGGCGGGAAGCCGTCCTCGGCGCCCGCGATGTCGAAGCCGACGACGCCGGCGTCCCGGAAGACCACCGCCAGGTCGGCGGTCTCGCGGACCCGGTCGAACATGCGCATCCCGCACAGGATCGTGCCGACGCGCACCGGCGTGCCCTGGGCCGCGGCCTTGGCCATACCGGCGGCCAGACCCTCCTGGACGGTCTCGACGACCTCGCTCATGGTGAGCCCGCCGGCCGTGTTGAGCTCGGGGGCGTAGCGCACCTCGCCGTAGACGACACCGTCGGCGGCCAGGTCGAGCACGTATTCCTCGGCGGTGCGCAGCAGTCCCTCTCGGGTCTGCAGCACCGCGAGGGTGTGCTCGAAGGTGGCTATGTAGCGCACCAGGTCACCGGAGTTGGCGGCCTCGTAGAACCAGGCGGCGAGGGCCTCGGGATCGGTCTGGGGGAGGGTGTGGCCGACCTCGGCCGCGAGCTCCACGAGGGTGGCGGGGCGCAGGCCGCCGTCGAGGTGGTCGTGCAGGACGGCCTTGGGGAGGCGGCGGATGGTGTCGGCGTCGATGCGGGGCTCGGTCATGGCGTTCGTTCCTCGGCAGGTGGTGCGGTGATGGGTCGGAGCGGGTGACCGAGGTGCTCGGTCGGCGGCGGGCGCGGCCCGGTGAGCGGCCCGTTCAGTCGGCGGCGGGCTGGAGGAGGTCCCAGCGGTTGCCGTACAGGTCCTCGAAGACGGCGACCGAGCCGTAGGGCTCGTGGCGCGGTTCCTCCAGGAACGTGACGCCCGCGGCCCGCATCCGGGCGTGGTCGCGGGCGAAGTCGTCGGTGTGCAGGAAGAAGCCCACGCGTCCGCCGGTCTGGTCGCCGATCCGGGCCCGCTGGGCCTCGTTCCCGGCCTTCGCGAGCAGCAGTCCGCCGCCCGGCCCGTCGCCTCCCGGTTCGACGACGACCCAGCGGCCGCCGCCGGGCCTCGACTCGTCCTCGGCGAGCCGGAACCCGAGCGCCTCCGTGTAGAAGCGGATCGCCGCGTCGTAGTCGTCGACCACGAGGGTGACCAGGGCGATGCGTCGTCTCATCGGGGCCTTTCGGGTGGGGCGCGGACCGCGGGAAGATCGCGCGGGATCGTGGGTCGGCGGTCCGTCGGCCGCTCGGGGTTCCCGGGAGGTTATACGTAACACGCACGGGACGGCAAATAGCATTTCGCCCTGGTCGCGTGAGGGATGTCACGTGGTTCCGGTGAGCAGGCTCCCGGCGGTACGACCGAGGCCCCCTGCCGCGCAGGGGGCCTCGCCGCTCTGATGGGCCGGAGCCCGGGGTCACTCGCCCGGCGACGCCTTGCGCAGCGCGGCGATGCAGGTGTTCAGGGCCTGCTGGAGGTCCTCCAGGCGCTGGAGCATGTCGTCCTCGTAGATGGCGTCGAGGTCGACGGCGTCGTCGAGGGTCAGCTCCTCGAAGACCTTCGTCGCCTTCTGGAGGCTGCTGTAGAACTTCGTCCGGCGCTCCTGGACCCGCAGCTCGGGGTCCGCCTCGACGGT
Source organism: Streptomyces sp. NPDC057438 (assembly GCF_042802995.1). Taxonomy (NCBI): domain Bacteria; kingdom Bacillati; phylum Actinomycetota; class Actinomycetes; order Kitasatosporales; family Streptomycetaceae; genus Streptomyces; species Streptomyces sp. NPDC057438. Next base: position 23,303 of record NZ_JBHVDD010000028.1, on the reverse strand, counting down.
CTGCACCACGAGTTCCTTGACGGTGTCGTAGGCCTCCGACGCCCACTCGCCGGTGTCCTCGTCGTCGTCCAGCTCGTCGATGAGGGACAGATGCCGCTCGGCCTCGGCGCGCAGCTCGGCGGTGGCGTCGATCACCTGGCCGGCCGGGGTCTTGACCTGGCCGTTCTCGACGATCTGCCGGACGTACCCGATACGGGTGGCCGCCTGGGTCTCGTTCGCGACGGCCTTCTTCAGCTCGTCGGTGCGGGCGATGTCGCGGGCCAGTTCCGTCTGGAGGGAGGGGTCCTCCTTCAGACGGTCCAGGAGCGCGGTGCGGGCCGCCTGTGCGGTGGACGGGTCGGCGAGGATCGCGGCGCGCAGCGCGGTGGGGTTCTCGGCGACCTCCAGCGCCTTGGTCGGGCGGATGCCCTCGGCCTCGGCCGCCGCCGTGATGGTGGCGCCCCGGTCGGAGGTCGCGCTCGACCGGGAGCTGTAGTACGTCAGCCAGACGTCGGAGTCGGGGAGGTCGATCTCCTCGCCGGGGGCGAGCGCCTCGAAGTGCGGGACCATGCCGTCGTCGGCCGCCCGGTCCCACGCCTTGTAGTAGCGCATGACCCGCTCCGGCGAGCACCCGGCCAGCTCGGCGAACCGCTTCGCCGACACCTTCGCCGTCTCACCCGCCGTCTCCCCGCCGGGCCGCACGCTGCGCGCCACCTTCAGCGCGAACGCCCAGCCGCCGGTGCGCGCGTACACCCCGAACTCCCGGGCGTCACGGGCGACCTGCTCGTCCACGGCGTGGATGGCCGTGTCGCCGTCGGAGGTCTGAGCGCCGGACGGCTGCGCCGGTACGACCCCGGCCCCGGACGCGTCCCCGGCGGCCTGCGCCCCGGCCGCGACGGGCTCGACCCAGAAGCCCTCGTCCCGCGCGGGGGCCGCCTCGGCGGCCTCCTGAGCGGCGGGCGTCTCGTCGGCGGGCGGTACGGCCGATGCGGAGTGGGCGGTGGCTACGCTCACGGTGACTCTCCCGGGTGGTGACGAACGGCAGGGACGAACAGGCAGCCTATATGAACCCGTTGATGCCGCTTTGCCCCGACGCCGTGCCCGGAGTCAGGGGGTCGGGCTTCGGCGGGCAGGGTCCCGCCGCCGTACGAGCCGGACGACACCGGCGCCGATGTTATCGGTTAGCCGGTCCGGATCTCCCGTGCCGAGCATGGTGGGGGTGGGGGGGCGTACGGGGCCGGGGTCGGCACGGGAGATGCGCAGGGTTGCCGAACGGGACAGCGAACCCGACTCGGTCCGTTCTTCCGACCGGCGCACCCACCGGCAGCACCTCGGCCCACCCCCCACCCCCCCCGCCTCCCGGCTCCTGCCTGCACGCACGGGGCGCCGGCAGCGATGACCACAACGACCTCGGGCGAGGCCGGAGTCGGCGGGCGGCGGCCGTGCGGCTGCTCCGCGTCGCGAAGGGCGCCGGTGCAATCGGTGAGCAAGGTCGAGCCGTCCCGCGGCCCATGCTCGTCCGATCGGTCGGATCTTCCGACGGTCACGCTGGGCGCGGCAGGGCTGAGGTTATGAATGCGACACCGGATCATCCATGATCGTCAACCTCAGGAGCCCCACGATGCGCCCCCTCAGCACAACCTGCCTCGGCACGGCCACCGCGCTGGTCACCCTTCTCGCCTGCGCCCCCGTCGCGGGTGCCGCCGCGACCGACACGGATGTGGCCCACCTCGGAGGAAAGGGCAAGGTCATCACACTCATCGGCCGTCTCGCGCAACAGACGCGCTTCCCCGTGAACCCCGGCGGCAGCCCTGCTCAGGGCGATCGGACCGTCTTCCGCTCGACCCTTTTCGACGAGAAGGGCAACCAGGTCGGGGAGACGGGCGGCACCTGCGACACCACTCGGGTCGACAACGGCGGAGCCGAGGTGTGTGTCGTGACCTACACCCTCCCGGGTGGCCAACTCTCCGTGCAGGGAATGGTCTTCGGCATCCTCAACCCGGGCCCTCCCCCCTCGTTCGACAACGGGATCACCGGCGGAACCGGGAAATACGACCGGGCTCGCGGCTCCGTCCACGCCGACACGATCGCTCCGGGCACGAGGCGTTTCACGATCAACCTCGTCTGACCGGAGCCCTGCACCCGACACGTCGTCGGCCCGGTGACGGTGGTTCCCCGAAGCCTGTCGCCCGGGCCAGGGTCAGGCTGCTTCCGGGCCCGGCGGCTGCCACGTCCCGGAACCTGAACCTCACCTCCCGGACCAGGTTCTGGCCGAACTACCGGAAGGAGACGCCCGGGTCGGTGCGCCGTCGGCGCGCACGGCGCGGGGCCCGGCCGTGCGCGGTCGGGCCCCGCCGATAGTCAGGTACATGACACACGTGAGGCACCTCAGAGGCGTCAGCAGTAGAGGTTGCCGCCCGCCGAGGTGCCGAGGATCTGGACGAACCGCTGGTACGCGCTCACCCTGCTCTGCACCTGCGCCGGGTTCTTGCCGTCGCACTCCAGCGAGCCGTTGATGCTGCGGATCGTGTGGCCGAAGCCCGCACGGGTGACCATCGCGTTGTGGCCGGTCATCGAGCCGGGGCCCCGCTGGGTGTTCCAGTACCACAGCGCCGTCTTCCAGGCGACGGCCGAGTCGTTCTGCACGAGCCAGGGGTTGCCCAGGAGGTTCAGGCCGAGCGCGTCCCCCGCCGCCTTGTAGTTGAAGTTCCAGCTGAGCTGGATGGGACCGCGCCCGTAGTAGGCCGCCTGTCCGGCCGGGCAGCCGTAGGACTGGCTCCAGTCGCAGTACGTGGGGTAGTTGGCGGTGTTCTGCTCGACGATGTGGACGAGCCCGCCCGTCTCGTGGTTGACGTTGGCGAGGAAGGCGGCGGCCTCCTGCTTCTTGACGGTGTCACTGCCGGTGGTCGCGAAGGCCGGGAAGGCGCTCATGGCCGCCCGCAGCCCGCTGTACGAGTAGAACGAGTTCCGGTTCGGGAACATCTGGTGGAACTGCGCCTCGCTCACCACGAACCCGGAGGGGTTGCCCGGCCCGTTCTCACAGGCGTACGGCTCCCAGTACCAGGTGCTGATGGTGGGGTCGTAGCCCGGATTGTCATGCTCGGCCACGTACGCCCTGCCGTCGGTGTAGCGCACGATGTTGCCGGTGACGTAGGACTTGCCGGCCACCCAGTTCGCGTAACTGGAACAGGGGGCCGCGGACGCGCTCTGGGCGGGCAGCAACAGCGGGGTGGAACCGCCGATGACCAGGGCGGTCAGTACGGCGGAGATACGGCGCCTCGACACGGGACCAACTCCTTCGTGGAGCACGGCCGCACCCGGGCGAGAGCCCGGAGGAACGGCGGGGACGGACCTCGCGCGCACGCGCCGGAGGGACCGGTCACGCGTGGGCGCGGCCGTGGTGGGGGGTGTGGGGCACACTCAACCGCGCTGGTCTGTACCAGTCAAGGGTGTAGACCAGTCAACTCGTCTGAGGCCTGGTCAGGTGCCGCGCGTGTCCGCAGTGGGGCTGCTTGGAGCCGCCCGTCGAGCCCGCGAGGCCGCCGCGCGTGTCGTCAGTCGGCGGAGTGAGGGGCGACGGGGCGACGGGGCGAGGGACCAACGCCGTCTCCGCGTGTGCGACGAAGTCGCCGGCCGGCCGAAGAGGCGGGCGAGAAGTCGCCGCCCTCCGTCGACCACTCGCTCAGCGCCGTCCCGACGCCCCGGCGGCCGGCCTCCCTGACACGCTCGAAGGCCGCGAGCCCGGTATCGGTGATCCGGACGCGTTGCGCCCGGCGGTCGTCCGGGTGGGGGAAGCGCCGCATGTAGCCCGCATCCTCCAGCTGCCTCACCTGCCGCGTGACATGCGAGGGCTCCACGGACAGCCGCACCGCGAGCACCCCCGGGCGTGACGGCTCGCTCTCGGCGATGTGCCGCAGGATGGACAGGGAGGCGCGGCCCGTGCCGGCGCGCCCGGCCGGACAGATGCGCGATGCGGGTGAGAAGTCGCTCGATCTCGGTCACGTCCGCGACGGTGGCCGCCGCGGCGGGCCGCGGGGTGGGCATGCGGCCACCCCAGCAGGTGCTTGCCTAAGTCAAGTAATATCGTGTCGCGTGGATCATCTTCCCCGCGTCGACCAGGAGGACGGGTGGGGAATGCGGTGATCCTCCGGCCCCGAAGATGTGATCTCCGGGGCTGTTGCCGGGGAGAATCACCCCATGACCACGTCACCGCACCCCCTCGTCGTCCAGGCGCGCCGCATCGCCGCCGAGGTGCTCGCGCCTCGGGCGGAGCGCGTCGACCAGGAGGGAGTGCCCGCGAGCAGTGTCGAGGCGATCAAGCGGTCGGGGCTGCTCGGAGTGAGTGCGCCGGTGGCGTACGGCGGGTCGGGGGCCCCGAACTCCGTGGCGCGGGAGACCGCCGAGATCCTGGCCGGGGCCTGCTGCTCGACATGGTTCGTGCAGACCCAGCACCACACGCCCGTGCTGACCCTGGCGAAGAGTGAACTCCCCGCTCGTGAACACCTGCTGGGGAAGCTGGCCACCGGTGACCTGCTGTCCGGCGTCGCGTACGCCCATCTGCGCAGATATCCGCAGGTCCCGGTCCGGGCGGTCCCCAAGCGCGGTGGCTGGCTGTTCCACGGCACGGTGCCCTGGTACACCGGGTGGGGGCTCAACGACGTGATGCTGCTGGCCGGGGTGACGGACGCGGACGAGGTGGTGTTCGCCTTCACCGAGGCCAGGGAGCAGTCCGGGCTCAAGGCCTCCGCGCCCATGCGGCTCGCGGCGCTCACCGCGGCCCGTACGGTCTCGCTCCACCTCGACGGGCTGTGGATCCCCGACGACGCCGTGGCCCTGCACGCCCCCTACGAGTCCTGGGCCGCGAGCGACCGCCCCAAGCCCACCAACGCATCGCCGGCGGTGTTCGGGGTCGCCGAGTCCGCCCTCGCCCTGCTGGACCAGGAGGATCCCAGGACCAAGGGGCTGCGGCTGCGGGTGGACAAGGTACGGCGGCAGGCGTACGCCCTCGCCGACCATCCCGCGCCGCACGAGCACATGGAGGAGCGGCTCGCCCTGAAGACCAAGGCGTTCGACCTGATGCGCACGGCGACGACCGCCGCGGTCGTCGCCGGTGGCGGACGGGCCCTCGACCTGGACAGCCGGGCGCAGCGTCTGGCCCGCGAGGCCCTGTTCCTGCTCGTCCAGGGCCAGACCGACGAGGTGCGCCGGGCTCACCTCGGCGCCCTGTCGGCCCCGTACTGACCGGGGCGCCGGGGGCTCGTGCACGGCCCGGCCGGTGGCCTGCGATGCTGGCGTCATGACTGATCAGCGCGATGTCCATGTCGTCCGGTGGCCGAGCCGGACGGCCTCCACCGGCGGCGGCCCGGCCCCGTTGCTGACGGCCTACCACCTGCGGACGGAGGCCGAGAAGGGAGCCCCCGTCGCCGATGCGGCGGAGCTGCCGGACCGCTACCGGGCCGAGATCTCCGACCCGGGGTCCGCGTTCGCCGACGACGTCGTGCTGCTGGCCCTGGGCGAAGACACCGCGATGGGCTGCGTGGTGGTCACTGCCCCCGCCGACGGGCGCGCGGAGATCAAGAGGCTCTGGACGGACCCGGCGTTCCGGGGCCGGGGCGTCGCCTCCGCTCTGCTCGACGCCGCGCTCGCCCACGCCGCCGACCGGGGAGCGGAAACGATACGGCTGTCGGTGTGGGCGTGGCGGACCGGCGCCATCGCCCTGTACGAGCGCCTCGGCTTCCACATCACCGAGTCGTGGGACGCGCGGGAGCGACTGGTGTGCATGGAACGCGCGGTGTGACGTTCGCGGCCTACGCCGGCCGGCTCGCGAACGGCACCTGCGCCGGGGCGGCCGACGGCCGGGCGAAGGGGTGCTGCCACAGGCCCCGGGCGGCGAGGCGGGGGAGGACGTTCTCGCCGAACCAGCACACCTCCTCCAGGTGCGGGGAGCCGGAGAGCACGAACTCGTCGATGCCGAGGGCGGGGTACTCCTCGACCCGGGCGGCGACCTCGTCGTGGCTGCCGACCAGGGCCGTGATCGGGTCTCGTATCGCGGACCGTCGCATTTCACATCGGGCGGCGGGGAATCCCTTGCACGGGTGGGGAATTGGGCGCGATATTGCGCGCCCGGGCGAACGGAACGGACCGAACCGAGGCACGACCGGCGACCACGGGGTGCCCGGGCCGCTTCCGCCCCGGGCACCGCGTGGTCGCCGGTCATCAGTCGCCGGCCATAGGTCTTCGGCCTCCACCCTCGGATGTCCGTCACCGGCTGTCGGCCATCGGGCGTCCGTCACCGCTCGCCGCGGGCCCCCGTCCCGCCGGAACGTAGGGTCCCCGGCCACCAGGCGCGCTCGCCGAGGTCCCGGACCAGTGCCGGCACCAGGAGCGAACGCACCACGAGGGTGTCGAGGAGGACCCCGAAGGCCACGATGAAGGCGATCTGCGCGAGAAAGGCGAGCGGGATGACGCCCAGCGCGGCGAACGTCGCGGCGAGCACCACGCCGGCCGAGGTGATCACCCCGCCCGTGCTGACCAGGCCGCGCAGCACACCCTGGCGTGCGCCGTGCCGCAGTGACTCCTCGCGGACCCGGGACATCAGGAAGATGTTGTAGTCGACGCCCAGCGCGACCAGGAAGACGAACCCGTAGAGCGGCACGGACGGGTCGGTGCCGGTGAACCCGAGGACGTGCCGGAAGACGAGCGCGGAGACGCCCAGCGTGGCGAGGAAGTTCAGGGCGACGGTGGCCACCAGCAGGACGGGCAGCAGCAGGGAGCGCAACAGGCCCGTCAGGATGAGCAGGATGAGAACGAGGACGACGGGGACGATCAGTGTGCGGTCGCGTTCGGCGGTGCGCAGGGTGTCGTACTGCTGTGCGCTGTAGCCGCCGACGAGGGCGTCGGCGCCGGGCACGGCGTGCAGGGCGGACCGCAGACGGGCAACCGTCCGCTTCGCTGCGTCGCTGTCGGCGGCGGCATCCAGGGTGACGTCGACCCGTACGCGTCCGTCGACCACCAGGGGCTCGCCGCCGGGCCGCCCGGTCCAGTCGACGGCGTCCGCCGTCGCGACGCCGTCGGTGTCCCGGGCCGCGGCGAGCACCCGCTCCAGCCGGTCCGCGTCCGCGACGACGACGGCGGGATTGCCCGAGCCGCCGGGGAAGTGCTCGCCGAGGGTCTGCTGCGCGGCGACGGAGGGCGCGTCGTTGACGAAGGTCTCGTCCAGGGGCACGCCCTTGGAGGTGAGCGTGGGCGCGAAGGCGGCCCCGGCGAGCAGGAGGGCCAGGGTCAGCGCCCACACCCGGCGCGGCGCCCGGTCGACGAGGTCCGCGACGCGCCGCCACACGCCCTCACCCTTGCTCGGGGCGGCCGACGGGCCGCCGGGCCGGGCTGGCCAGTAGGCGGCGCGGCCGAGCGCGACGAGGACTGCGGGCAGGAACGTGAGCGTGGCGAGGACCGCGCAGCCGATGCCGATGGCGCCCACCGGCCCGAGCGCACGGTTGTTGGTGAGGTCGCTGAGCAGCAGGGCGAGCAGGCCCAGGGCGACGGTCGCGGCGCTGGCCACGATGGCGCCCCAGGACTGGCGCAGCGCGGCCCGCATGGCCGCGAAGGGGTCGGCGTGCGCGCCCAGTTCCTCGCGGAAGCGGGCGGTGAGCAGGAGGGCGTAGTCGGTGGCGGCGCCGATGACGAGGATCGACAGGATGCCCTGGACCTGCCCGTCGACGCGAACGACGCCCTGGTCGGCGAGCGCGTACACGACCGCGCAGGCGAGGCCGAGGGCGAACACCGCGCCCAGGATGATCACCAGCGGGAGCAGGACGCTGCGGTAGACGAGGAGCAGGATCACCAGGACGGTGAGGAGCGCGACGGCGAGCAGCAGGCCGTCGATCCCGGCGAAGGCGTCGGAGAGGTCCGCCTGGCTCGCGGCGGGGCCCGCGAGTTGGACGGTGGTGCCGGGGACCTGTTCGGCGACGGCCCGTACGCGGTCCAGGGTGCCGGGCAGGGCGTCGCCGAGGTCGGGTCGCAACGGGACGACCCCGCGGAGCGCCTCGCGGTCCTCGGACAGCAGGGCGGGCGAGACCTGTCCCGCCACGCCGGGGGTGCCGTCGAGGGAGGCGAGGGCACGGTCGGCCGCGGCGCGCCGGCCGGCGAGGCTCTCCCCCGTCCAGACGACGACCGCCACGAGCGTCTCGTTCTGACGGAAGGCCCGTTGGGCGGCTATGACCTCGGTGGATTCGGCGCTGCGCGGAAGGAACGCGGCCTGGTCGTTGGTGGCGACCTCGCCGAGACGTCCGGCGTAGGGGCCGAGGACTCCTCCGACGACGAGCCAGACGGCGATCAGCAGGAGGGGAACGAGCCGGCGGGCGCGTCGGGGGGTGGTGGGCATGGTGCTCCAGGCTCAGGGGCGGACGGATCTCACTGTCTCAAGCACTGTCTCAATGAAAAACAATCTCAATGATTGAACTTGTTTGTCGGCGGCGATCATAGACATCACCGCTTCTTCCGCCCGCACCCGGCCCCTGGATGCACCCCGGCCGCTCCGCCCGAAGTGCGCGGTCAGCGTGCCCGGTCGGCGCTCGCGCCCAGTTCCTCGTTCATCGCGGCGAGGAAGCGCAGCACCACACCCAGCTCGTCCCCGGTGAACCGCGCGCGGGCGGCGTCGGTCGCCTCCGCGAGCGGCCGGAAGTAGGTACGGGCGGCCGCGCGCGCGTCGGCCGCGTAGTACAGGTGGACCACCCGGCGGTCGGCGCTCTCCCGGACCCGGCGGACGTGTCCGGCGCGCTCCAGCCGGTCCACACAGGCGGTGACGGCGCCGGAGGTGAGTCCGAGGTGTTCGCGCAGGCGCTTCGGGGTCATGGGGGCGTCCGCGTCCAGGATCGCCGCGAGGGCCTGGACGTCCGTCGCGTGCAGTCCGTGGTCGCCCGCGAACGCGTGCACCAGCCGGTTGATCTCACCGTTCATCCGGCGCAGCGCGACGGCGAAGGCGTGCAGATCGGTCGCTGCCGCCGGGCCTCCGGACCCGTCCTCGCCCGCCCGGCGCCCGGGGTCGTTCACTGTGGCCACGCGGTCAGCGTAGCCGTCGTACCGATCACCCGAACGCGCGGCGGTACCCCTCCGGCGCATCCGGGACCGCTCTCGCGGTGGAAGGGATGGCGAGGGGGGACGCCGACGCGAGGAACCGAGGAACCCATGACGGGAGACGTACGCGACAGCGGACCGCTCTGCCTGGTGACCGGCGCGACCGGGTACATCGGCGGGCGGCTCGTCCCGGAGCTGCTGGAGGCGGGCCTGCGGGTGCGCTGTCTGGCTCGCTCGCCGGAACGGCTGCGCGACCATCCGTGGGCCGGCTCCGTCGAGGTGGTCCGCGGCGACGTCACCGACGCGGAGTCCGTGGCGCGGGCGATGCGGGGCGTCGACATCGGCTACTACCTGGTGCACGCGCTGGGGACCGGCACGGACTTCGAGGAGACGGACCGGCGGGCGGCACGGATCTTCGGGGAGCACGCCCGGGCGGCCGGGGTGCGCCGGCTGGTGTACCTGGGCGGGCTCACACCGTACGGCGTGCCGGAGCGGGAACTGTCGCCTCATCTGCGCTCGCGCGCCGAGGTCGGCCGGATCCTGCTGGATTCCGGGGTGCCCACGGCGGTGCTGCGGGCGGCGGTCGTCATCGGCTCGGGTTCGGCCTCCTTCGAGATGCTGCGCTATCTCACCGAGCGGCTGCCGGTGATGGTCACCCCCAGCTGGGTGCACACCCGCATCCAGCCCGTCGCCGTCCGGGACGTGCTGCGGGCGCTCGTCGGTTCGGCCCGACTGCCGGACGACGTCAGCCGGACCTTCGACATCGGCGGGCCGGACGTGCTGACGTACCGCGAGATGATGCGGCGGTACGCCGTCGTCGCCGGGCTGCCGCACCGGCTCATCCTGCCGGTGCCGATTCTCTCCCCGGGGCTGTCCAGCCACTGGGTCGGGCTGGTGACGCCGGTACCGGCGTCGATCGCCCGGCCGCTCACCGAGTCGCTGCGGCACGAGGTGGTCTGCCGCGAGCACGACATCGCGCGGTTCGTGCCGGATCCGCCCGGTCACCCGGTCGGCTTCGACGAGGCGGTACGGCTCGCCCTGCGGCGGGTGCGCGAGGCCAAGGTCGCCACCCGCTGGTCGTCCGCCTCCCTGCCCGGCGCGCCCAGCGACCCGCTGCCCACCGACCCCGACTGGGCGGGAGGCAGCCTCTACACCGACCACCGCGAGCTGTGCGTGGACGCCCCGCGCGCGTCCCTGTGGCGGGTCATCGAAGGTATCGGCGGCGACAACGGCTGGTACTCCTTCCCCCTCGCCTGGGCCGTGCGCGGCTGGCTGGACCGGCTCGCGGGCGGGGTGGGCCTGCGCCGCGGCCGCCGGGACGCCGCCCACCTGCGGGTGGGCGACTCGCTGGACTTCTGGCGGGTCGAGGAGATCGAGCCGGGACGGCTGCTGCGGCTGCGGGCGGAGATGCGGCTGCCGGGCCTGGCGTGGCTGGAGATGCACGCGGACACCGACGGCACGGGACGCACCCTGTTCCGTCAGCGGGCCCTGTTCCACCCCCACGGGCTGCTCGGTCACGCGTACTGGTGGAGCGTGGCCCCCTTCCACTCCGTCGTGTTCGGCGGCATGGCCCGCAACATCGCGCGGGCGGCGGTGGCGGACGCGACCGCCCGCGCACGGGAGGGGGCACCCCGGCCCTGACGCCCGCCCCCGCACCCGCTCGCGCCCGCCCCTTCCGGGCGCCCTCCGGCCCTGTGCCCCGCCGCGCCGCCGGCCCGTGCATCCACCGGCTGCCTCCGGCCGGAAGCAGCCGACGCCCCTCCCTCTTCTCCCCGGAGCCCGTCATGAACGTCTCGGTCGTCCTGTTCACCTGCGATCTGCGGCTGCACGACCATCCGCCGCTGCGCGCCGCGCTCGACGGATCACGGCAGGTGGTCCCGCTGTTCGTACGCGACCGGGCCGTGACCGGCGCCGGGTTCGCCGCACCCAACCGCCTGGCGTTCCTCGCCGACTGTCTGCGCGACCTGGACACCGGGCTGCGGGAGCGGGGCGGCCGGCTCGTGGTGCGCTCGGGGGACGTGGTGGAGGAGGTGTGCAAGGTGGCCGCCGAGGCGGAGGCCGACGAGGTGCACCTCGCGGCCGACGTCAGCGCGTACGCCCAGCGTCGCGAGGAGCGGCTGCGGCGCGCGCTGGAGGCCGAGGGCGTACGCCTGCACGTCCACGCCACGGTGACGTCCGCCGTGGACCCCGGCGCGGTGCTGCCGAGTTCCTCCGACCACTTCGCGGTCTTCACGCCGTACTTCGGCCACTGGTCGCGGCAGCGGCTGCGGGAGGCATCGGCCGCCCCGCGGACCGTACGCGTGCCGGACGGCGTCGGCTCGGAGGGCCTCCCCTCCCGCGCGGGGCTGTCCGGCGTCTCCCCCGGACTGGCGGCGGGCGGTGAGACGGAGGGCCGCAGCCGGTTCTCGGCCTGGCTGCGGTCGGGCATCGAGGCCTACGAGGACCGGCACGACGACCTGGCGGGCGACGCGACCTCCCGGCTCTCGCCCCATCTGCACTTCGGCACCCTCTCCCCCGTCGAACTCGTGCACCGGTCCCGCCGGGCGGGCGGTCCGGGCGCCGAGGCGTTCGTCCGGCAGCTGGCCTGGCGGGACTTCAACCGCCAGGTGCTGGCCGCGCGTCCGGCGGCCGCGCGGGCGGACTACCGCGCCAAGCACGACCGTTGGCGTGACGCGCCGGACGAGGTCGAGGCGTGGCGGGCGGGCCGCACCGGCTATCCGGTGGTCGACGCCGCCATGCGCCAACTGCGCCACGAGGGCTGGATGCACAACCGGGGCCGGCTGCTGACGGCGAGCTTCCTCGCCAAGACCCTGTACGTCGACTGGCGCGTCGGCGCCCGCCACTTCCTGGACCTGCTGGTCGACGGGGACGTGGCCAACAACCAGCTCAACTGGCAGTGGATGGCCGGCACCGGCACCGACACCCGCCCCAACCGGATCCTCAACCCGGTCACCCAGGCCAAGCGGTACGACCCGGACGGGGAGTACGTACGGCGCTGGGTCCCGGAACTGGCGGACCTCGCGGCACCGGCGGTGCACGAGCCCTGGAAGCTGCGAGGGCTGGACCGTGCCGCGCTCGACTACCCGGAGCCGGTCGTCGAGCTGGCGGAGGGGCGGGAGAGGTTCCTGCGCGGGCGCAGCTCCTGATCCGGCCGGGCCGCCCGTCCGTACAGTGCGGCCAGCGCCTCCACCGCCTCCGCCAGCGAGGACGGCCGGACGGTTCCCGGCGCGGGGCGCCCGTGCCAGCCGGGGCCGCCGAGCACGACGAGCGGCTGCCGGCGGGCACCCTTCACTCCCCAGCGCATGGCGGCGAGGTGACCGGCCAGGGGCGGACTCGCCGTGGAGCGGGCCTGGGCCCACAGGACCACGGCCGCCGGGCCGAGCCGCTCGACCGCCGCGGTGAGCGCCTCGGCGGGGACGGCCGGGCCGAACATCCTGGCGGGCAGGCCGAGTTCACCGAGCACCGCGCCGAGCGCCTCCAGCGGCAGGCTGTGCTGTTCGCCGGGTACGCAGGCCAGGACGACCGGGCCGGGGGCGGTGGCGTCGTGGCGGGGCGCCGGTGTCCGGGTGTGACGCCGCAGGGCGGTGGAGACATGCCAGGACAGCAGGTGCTCCACCTCGACGTAACGGTCTCCGGACGACGCCCACTTGCGGCCCACCGCGTGCAGGGTCGGCACCATCACGTCCTGCCAGGCGGCCGTCAGCCCGTGCCGCCCGACGGCCTCGGCCAGCAGATCCTCCACGGCCGGGGCGTCGAGGCGTACGGCGGCGCGGGCGAGGCCCCGGCACTCCTCGCGGGTGCCTCCCGGGGGCGACGTCCGACCGGATCCGGGCTGCCGCACGGGAGGGCTCCCGTCGGTCGGCCGCACACCCCCGGCCCTCTCCCGCGCCTCACTCGTCGCCGGGGCGCCGGTCCCCGCGCGCGCCACGCGTGCCGCCTCGGCCGGGGGCAGTCCGGCGGACGTCAGCCGGCACATCTCCTCCAGCACCGCCACGTCCCGCGGGCTCCAGCGCCGGTGCCGGCCGTCGCCGCGGACCGCGGGCCCGATGCCGTAGCGGCGGTCCCAGGACCGCAGCGTCGTGGGCGACACACCCAGCCGCCGGGCCAGGGCACCGCTGGTCAGTCCCGGATCGGCGGGGCTCTCCTCCCCGTTCGCAGCCATGCGGCGATCATACGATGCAGAACCGATGCGATTTGAAGCCCCGCCTCGCGGGCTCGCACGATGGCGGCATGCGCACCGCCCGGCGTGAGGAGCCGCCCTCGTGAGTCCTGTGGGTCCGACCGCCGTGCACGCGGACGAGGAACTGGCACGGGGCCTGGTCGCGGGCGACGACGACTGTCTGGCCGTCGCCTACCACCGCTGGTCGGCGCTGGTCCACGCGCTCGCCCAGCGGAGTCTCGGGGACAGCGGCGAGGCCGAGGACGTCACCCAGCAGGTGTTCCTGGGGGTGTGGCGCGGCCGGCACGGCTACCGCTCCGAGCGCGGCGCGATGGGAGCCTGGATCGTCGGGATCGCCCGGCGTCGCATCGCCGACGCGCTGTCCGCGCGGACCCGTCGTGCGGACCTGGTGACCTCGGCGGGCGTCGCGCTCACGCTCGTCGGCGGGCAGAGCGACCGCGCGTGCCCCGAGGCCGCACTCGACCGGGTGCTGGTCCGCGCCGAACTCGCCGGGCTTCCCGCGCCCCAGAGGCTGGTCCTGCACCTGGCGTTCTACGAGGACCTCACCCAGCTCCAGATCGCCGAGCGAACGGGCCTGCCCCTCGGCACGGTCAAGAGCCATGTCCGGCGGGGACTGCGGCGGCTGCGGAGCCGCCTGGACGAGGCCGGCGGCGACTGAGACTCGCGCGGACAGGTATTCGACGCACAAACGTTTCGTGTGATCGGGAGTGATCCGGCGCATCCCTCCACCGCCCGGTCACGGAAGAAGCAGGCGCGGGGCCGACGACCGGGGCGCTTCCGGTCGAGGGCGCGGCCCCCGCCAGGACCCGCCTCCGAGGAGCGGTCGGCGCTCTTCGGGGGCGGGTTCGCCTCCTTTCCCTCGTCTCCGACGACTACACATAAGGGAAAAATAAGAGCAGAATGAACGCACGCGGCGCTCACCGCACACCCCACCGGACGCGGTCAGGCTGCAGCGTTCAAAGGAGTTCGAGTCATGGCCAACGTCTCACACAGGAGTGACATCACCAGCCACCCCGACGCACCCGAAATGCAGGCCCGATTCGCCCGCATGCTGGGGGGTCGTGATGTGGCACTCGTGGACGGACCGGTGTTCCTCCTCGGTCTGTACTGCGCCGTGTCCCCGTGGATCCTCCACTACACGACGAGCCAGCCGGCGCTCGCGTCCCACAACCTCGTCGTGGGCATCGCCATCGGTCTGCTGGCTCTCGGCTTCACGGCCGCACCGGACAGGATGTACGGGCTGAGCTGGGCCATGTGCGCGATGGGCGTATGGATGATCATCGCGGCGTGGATCGTCGGCGACAGTCCCGATGCCGGTGTCGTGGTCAACAACATCATCATCGGCTGCCTGGCGCTCCTGCTGGGGCTGATGTGCGCCGGCGCGGCGGCGAGGGGCACCCAGCGTGCGGGCCGCGCGTCGCAGGTGTAGAACAGGACGCCCGCGAGGGGTAACGGCGGCCGGCCCGCTTCCGCGAGCCGGCCGTCGCCTTCCGTCCCGGCCCGCGCGGCGTTAATCGCTGGCCCGTCGCCCGCCGCGGCACCCAGACTGTCGCCGTGAGTCGAACCTTCAGCGCATGGGTGACCTCGGGTGCGGACTTCCTCGGCGTCACCGGCCCCTTCCCCGTCGACGTCCCGTGGTGGGCCGAGGTCGAACCCGTCGCGGCCCGGCTGGAGCACACGCTCGGGGTTCCCGTCCTCGTCCTGCGGCTGCTCGACGCGGACGGCGGCGAGAGCGGGCGCGACGGACACGTGACGTACCACGTGGAGGCGAACGGACGGCCCCGCGCCGGGGCCCTGCGCAGAGACCACGTCGACGAGGGCCTGTTGCGGACGGACGACGCCCTGCGCGCGCCGTGGGCACGGGCGGACGGACTGCGGGAACTGCTGGACTGGGCCTCGCGCGCACTCGCCGCGCTGGGGCGTCCGGTGACGGGGCCGGCCGAGCAGCGGCGGACCTGGAACCTCGCGGGACTCTTCCGGCTGCCCACCGCCCACGGGCCGGTCTGGCTCAAGGCGACTCCGCGGTTCGCCGCCGACGAGGCCGCGGCCATCGCCGCGTTCGCCGGGGTGGACACGGACCTCGTGCCGAGGGTCCTCGCCTCCGGCGAGCGGCGCGTGTTGCTGGAGCACATCCCGGGCGAGGACTGCTGGACGGCCGACGCCGCCACGGTCGAAGCCGGGGTCCGCCGGTTCGTCGCCGCACAGGCGGCACTGTCCGGCCGGCGCCCGCCGGGACTGCGCGACCGCCGGGACCGGGCCCTCGGCGGGCTGGTACGCGAACTGCTGGACAGACGCCAGGAGTTGGGACTCGACGACGAGGAGCTGGACCGGGCCCGGGAGCTGACGCACCGCTGGGAGCGGCTCGCCGGGTGCGGGCTGCCCGACACCCTCGTCCACGCGGACTTCCATCCGGGGAACTGGCGCAGCGACGGCCGCCCGCCCGTGGTCGTCGACTTCGCCGACTCCCACTGGGGCAACCCCGTGCTGGACTGTCTGCGCCTGTACGACTTCCTGCCCGAGGAGGTACGCCCGACGGCCGTCCGTGTCTGGACCGAGGCCTGGAAGACCCACGCCCCGTCGAGCGACCCCACCGGGGCGCTCGCGCTCGCCGAGCCTCTCGCCCACCTCGCGTACGCCCTGCGCTACCAGGAGTTCCTCGACGGCATCGAGGCGTCCGAGCGGCCGTACCACGAGGGGGATCCGGCGTCGGTGATCCGGCGGGCACTGCGGGCCGCCACGCACCCGAGCCTCCCCGCCGTGCGGACGGCCGACCGGCCGGACCGTGCCGAGACGTCGCCCCGGTGAGAGCGGGACGGACAACGGACACAGACGGCGGGCGTCCACCGGCCCCGGCGGCTCGTCCGGATCGCGCGGCTCACCCGGTCCGAACGGCTCGTCCGGATCGTCCCGGCCGCACCGGGCCTCGCGGCACCGAGGCGCCGACGCGACGCGGGGCCGCAGGATCCAGGGCCAGGACCAGGGACGGCGCCCGTGTGCGCCTGAATCGCGTTGCGGGACGTCCTGACCGGCGGCTAGCGTCACCGGGCCTCGCCATCCACCGACCAGCCCCGGAGCCCCCTTGCCCCCGCGCGTCACCCAGCTCGTCGATCCCGCCGCCACCCCGTCCGCTCACCGTCTCGCCTGGCTGGCGTCCGAGGCGGACGGTGTCCCTCTCGGATCCGTCTTCCTGCGGCTGTTCACCAGGGAGGGGCAGAGTCACCTGGCCGAACTGGAGGGCGCCGTGCATCCCGCCGAGCGGCGACGGGGCGTGGGCACCGCGCTCCTCGACGCGGCCGTGTGCGCGGCACGCGCCGACGGCCGGCGCGCGGTCATCGCCCAGGCCGAGCAGGGCTCCCCGGGCGGCACCTTCCTGGCGGCGCGCGGCTTCCGCCCGGTGCTGACGCTGACGTACGCCCGGCTCGACCTCGCCACGATCGACCCCGGACACTTCACGCGCATCCTCGAACAGCCGTGTCCGGGCTACCACTTGACCAGCTGGACGGGCGTCGTGCCGGACGGGCTCGCACGGAGCTACGCCGCGTCGCGCCGCGCGATGGACGACATGCCGATGGGGGACACCGACTACGGGACGGTGGTCTGGGACGTGGAGCGCGTCGTCGCCGCGGCCGAGGCCATCGCCGAGCGCGGCGACTCGCTGTACACCGTGGCCGCGGTGCACACGTCGAGCGGCACCGTCGTGGGCTTCTCGGAGCTCGTCCTGCCCGGCGACGGCCGGGAGCAGGACGAGGGGCAGCACTACGGTACGGCCGTGCTGCCCGAGCACCGGGGCCGTGCGCTGGGGCTCCGGATGAAGGCGGAGGCCGTGCTGTACGCCCACGGCCGGGCTCCCGGCCTCGCCCTGCTCACCGACACCGCCTCGGAGAACGCCCCGATGCGCCGGGTCAACGACGCGCTCGGCTACCGGCCCACGCACACGTCCGTCGAGTACCAGCTCGATCTGTGACGCGACAAGAGCCTCCGGAGGGTCAGCGGGACTCCGCGCTCCCCACGGCGTACTCGTACGGCGTGGTCGTCGTGAGCGGCTCGAAGCCCAGGCGGGCCAGGATCGGGCGGCTGGTGGCGAGCGCGTCGACCTGCACGTACCGGTAGCCCCGGTCGGCGGCGACGCGGGCGCGGTGGGCGACCAGGGCCCGGTAGACACCCCGGCCCCGCCAGCCCTCGACGGTGCCGCCGCCCCACAGGCCGGCGAAGCGCGTACCGGGGAGCAGCTCCATCCGGGCGGCGCTCACCGGTTCGTCGCCGACGAGCGCCACGACGGCCACCACGGACTCGGGGTCCCCCGTGAGCTGGGCCAGCAGCTGATGGCGCATCCGGGTGCTGTCCGTGCCGAAGGCCCTCTCGTGGACCTGGGCCACCAGGTCCACGCCCGCGCGGTCGGTGACCGGGAGCAGCCGTACGCCCTCGGGCGGCTCGACGTCGAGGGTAAGGTCGGCGACCTCCGCGACCATCAGCGTCTCCTCCGGGGCGGCCGTGAACCCGGCGTCGCGCAGGCGCTGCCCCAGGTCGACGGGGAGGTCGTGGCCGTACAGCTTCCACTCGAAGTCGCGGCCGAGGCCGGAGAAGTACCGGATCTGTTCGGCGATCGCCGCGTCGGCGCCCGCCTCGTCCAGGTCGGACCAGACGACGCCGCTCCAGCCGTTCTCGAAGCCGACCTGCCGCACCACCCCGCCCACGCGCTCGATCCGGGCGCCGGGCCCGTCGGGGTGGGCGCCCTCGCGCATGTCCCGGTCGAACAGTGCCAGCACAGCAGCGTGATCCATACCGCTCACTCCATCATCAGTCGTTCGCCCTGGCAACGGAATTCGCCCGCTTCTCCGCGTCGGGGACGCTACGGACCCGCGCCCGCGCGGTCGCGCCGGACCGCCCGACGGGGCTGTCCGGGTGTCTCTCGCGCGAGCGTCCGGGACGCGGGCACACGACGTAGGGTCCAGGTCGCTACACATGGCCGAGCCGTTCGAGGAAGGCGTGGGCGACCATGCCGGACGAACCCGCGCTGGTGTACCTGTGGCGCTGTGTCGAGCTCGCGGCCGAGGCGCTGGAGACCGGCGCCGAACCGTTCGGTTCGGTCCTGGTCGGCGGTGACGGCACGGTGCCGGCCGAGGACCACAACCGGGTGGCCGGGGGCGACCGCACCCGCCACCCGTAGTTCGAGCCGGCCCGCCGGTCGGTCGCGCGGCTCACCGTGGCGGAGCGCGCCGGGGTGACGGTCGAGGGGCCGGTGCCCGAGCCGGCCGGGCAGGTGCGGGCCCTGCACCGCCGGTTCCACGCCGGAGGCGGGGGCGTCGTCACCGGCCAGGAGTGAGCCGGGCGGGACGGGGCAGACGGTCCGGGTTCCGTCGTCGTAGCCCGGAGACCCTCCCCGATGTCCGAAGACCTGGTGCAGCACACCGGCCCGGGCCCGTCGGCCCCACCCGAGCGGGCCCGGCCACGGGCGCGGCGGACGTCACGGGACCCGTACTTCGACAACGCGAAGTACCTGACCATCGTCCTGGTGGCCTGCGGGCACGCGTGGGAGCCGCTGACGTACGGCAGCCGGACCGTGACGGCCGCGTATCTGACCGTCTACGCGTTCCACATGCCGGCCTTCGCCCTGATCTCCGGCTACTTCTCGCGGAGCTTCGACATGGCGCCGGGCCGGCTGAAGCGGCTGATGACCGGGGTGGTGCTGCCGTACGTCGTGTTCGAGACGGCGTACACGCTGTTCTACCGCTGGGCGCAGGACGATCCGGGCTATCCGCTGAGCCTGCTGGACCCCTGGTACGTGATGTGGTTCCTGGTCGCGCTCTTCGTCTGGCGGCTGACCACGCCCCTGTGGCTGATGCTGCGTCATCCGCTGCCCGTCGCGCTGGGTCTGGCGACGCTGGCGGCCGTCTCGCCGGATCTCGGCGGCGACGTCTCCATCCAGCGCGTGCTGGGGTTCCTGCCGTTCTTCGTGCTGGGGCTGACCCTGCGGGCCGGGCACTTCGAGCGGCTGCGGACCCGCCGGGTGCGGCTGTGTCTGCTCCCCGTGGGCCTCGGGGCGTTCCTGGCCGCCTACCTGGTGGCGCCGTGGTTCGACGCGGGCTGGTTCTACCACCGGGGCAGCGTCACCGGTCAGGGCGTGTCCCGCTGGGCGGGCCTGCTGACCACGCCCGCCCTGTTCTGTCTGGCGGTGCTGCTGACGGCCTGCTTCCTGGCCTGGGTGCCGCGCCGACGGCTGTGGTTCAGCGCGTTGGGCGCCGGCACGATGTACGGCTATCTGCTGCACGGCTTCGTGATCAAGTGGGCGCGGTTCCGGGACTGGTACGCCGTGGAGTGGGTCCACACCCCGCTCGGGCAGCTCGCGGTGACGGCCCTGGCGGCCGGCGGCATCACCCTGCTGTGCACCGCGCCCGTCCGGGCCGTCCTGCGCTGCGTCGTCGAGCCGCGTATGGAGTGGGCGTTCAGGCGGGGCGGCGCCACCGCCCCGCCGGCCGGGACCACGGACACGGCGGCCCGGGCCGGGGCGGGGGGCACGGCCGCGTCGTCTAGCCCAGTTCGAGAGTCGTGACCCCGTAGACGCGTTCCGCCGCGTACGGCCGGACCGGCCCGGTGTACATCCGGGCCGTCTCGAAGGACGGCGTCAGCCCGAACTCCTCGGCCAGCGCCACGGCGGCCGTGTTCGGCTCCGGCACGTCGATGGCCAGTTCACGGCCCGCGGCCTCGGCGGCGAGCCCGGTGAGGAGCGCGCGGGCGTCGGCCGGGGTGTCGGCGAACAGGGGGCCGATCCGCAGGGCGTCCCGGCCGGGGCGGATCACGCCGTAACCGGCGAGCCGCCCGTCGACGATCCGGGCGAGGGCCCGGTGCCCGTCGGCGGTCAGCCACCGCTCCAGGAAGCGGGGGCGGTCCGCCGGGTGGCAGAGGCTGTCGTAGGCCGCGAGGGACACGGCGTCGCGGACCGGCAGGAGGCCGTCGGGCGGGGTGGCCTCGGGGATCACGCCCGAGTACCGGTAGGTGCGGTGGGCGGGCTCGAAGCCGGACCGGCGGTAGTTGTCCTGCTGGGCGACCACTCCGTCGAGGCCGACCGTTCGGTCGCCGGCGTGGCCGAGCGCGGTCTTCCAGGTGGCGAGGCCGTGTCCCCGGCCGCGCAGATCCGGGCGGACCAGGTAGAAGCCGAGGAAGGCGTGGTCGGCGCCGTAGGTGACGACGGAGACGGAGGAGACCGGTTCGCCGTCGAGCCGACCGATGAAGAAGCCCTCGGGGTCCTGCGCGAAGAAGCACGCCGGGTCCGAGAGTCCCGGGTTCCAGCCCTCCTCGCCCGCCCATCGGGCGACCACCGCCCAGTCGTCGGGCGTGGCCCGGGTGACGACGAGGTCCTGATGCCCCGCAGACGTCATCTGCGCGCTCCTTCGCTGACGCGAGTGCGGCCCTGGTGCGGCCGCGGGCGCGGGTGGTGGACCCGCGCCCCGCAGCATCCTCGCCAACGCCCGAACGCACCCGCGACGCCTGAAACGGTCGATCTCGCCGCGCGAAGGGCTGGCCGCCGGTCCCCTTCACACGGACGAGCGACCCGCCCGCGACGGTGACGCGGCGGTGCGGCGGTGCGGCGGTGCGGCGGTGCGGCGCACAGAGTACGGCGGTTCCGGCCGTTCCGCCCGCTGGGAGGCGTGGCCGCGAGGGGCCGCCTATGGTGATCCGGGGGTCGTCCCCGGTCGCCCCGGCCGGGTGTCCCTGGAGGCACGCATGCGGTCCACGCACAGACGGTGCCCGTTCGCCGGAGCCGCGGTCGCGGTGCTGGCCCTGCTGGGGGCCGGACTGCCGGCCACGGTGGCGGGCGCCGACAAGCAGCAGGACGCCGGGCAGGCCGACCTGAGCCGCTTCTACCGGCAGAAGATCAAGTGGTCGACGTGCGAAGGCATGGAGGCACCCAGGGATCTGCGGTGCGGCAAGATCACCGTGCCGCTCGACTACGCGCGGCCCCGGGCCGGCACCCTCGACCTGGCGGTGGCCCGCTACCGGGGCACCCGTGACCCGCGCGGCTCGCTGCTGCTGAACT
Organism: Streptomyces sp. NPDC057438; assembly: GCF_042802995.1. Lineage (NCBI taxonomy): Bacteria > Bacillati > Actinomycetota > Actinomycetes > Kitasatosporales > Streptomycetaceae > Streptomyces > Streptomyces sp. NPDC057438. The sequence goes on along the minus strand of NZ_JBHVDD010000028.1, from coordinate 2,037 downwards.
TCGGCGGACCCGGTGGCCCCGGCGTCCCCGAACTCGCCTACAGCGGCGCGGACTTCATGGATCTCACCAACGGCTACGACCTCGTCTCCTTCGACCCGCGCGGTGTGGGCCGCTCCTCCCCCGTCAGCTGCGGCGACGGCACCGAGAAGGCCCTGGAGGCGACCGACGACGGAAACGACGCCGACGATCCGCAGGCGGCACTGGCGACGCTGCGGCGGGCCGCCGCCGCGTGCCGGAAGAACTCCGGCCCCGTGCTGCCGCACATCGGCACCCTCGACGCCTCGCGCGACCTGGACGTGATGCGGGCCGCCCTCGGCGACAAGAAGCTCAACTACCTCGGCTTCTCCTACGGGACCCGGCTGGGCGCGGTCTACGCGGCGCAGTTCCCCGACAAGGTGGGCCGTATGGTCCTCGACGGGGTGGACACCCTCACCGAACCGCTGACCGAGCAGGGACTGGTGGGCGCGGCGGGCCAGCAGACCGCGCTGGAGGACTATCTCGACGCGTGCACCGAGCAACTGACGTGCCCGTTCGGACAGGACGCCCGCTCGGCCCGCGAACAGGTCGTCGCGCTCGTCGAATCGCTGGACGAGAACCCCGTTCCCTCGGACTTCGGGGCGGACCTCACGGGTCAGGACCTGGTGGGGGCCATCGGGCACGCCCTCTACAGCGAGCAGATGTGGCCCCTGCTCACGCAGGCGCTCAACATGCTCGTCCACGACGGCGACACCCGGGGTGTCATGGCCCTCTCGGGCGGCGGCTTCGCCCCGCAGACGGCCCCGTACCGGTCAGCGGTCCCGGCCCGCCCGCACGAGCCCGCCGAACCCACCGCCACCGGCAACCCGGTACCGCACGCCGGGCTGGTCGACGCCGAGAAGGTGCCGATGGACAACTACCCGGCCGCGCTCATGGCGATCAACTGCGCCGACGACCCCGACCGGCCCACCGCCAGGAGGATCACCGACGATCTGGAGGAGCTGCGGAAGGCATACGAGGACGCCTCCCCCGTCTTCGGCGCCTACCGGCTGACCCAGGTGCTGATGTGCTACGGCCGCCCCGCGGGCACCGACTTCATCCGCGAGAAGGTACGGGACGTCGACACCCCGAAGATGCTGCTCGTGGGCACCCGCGGGGACCCGGCCACCCCCTACCGGTGGACCGTGGAGACGGCGAAGCGGCTCGGCTCCTCGGCCGTCGTGCTCGACAACAAGGGCAAGGGGCACACCGGGTACGGGTCCTCGAAGTGCGTGCACGAGAAGGTGGACGAGTTCCTGCTGTTCGGAACACTGCCGGACGACGGAAGTTCATGCGGGGCCGACGATTGAGCATCGGGCGTGTAACACGCACGGGTCCGGTACAACCACGCCCACACTCCGGACGTCACACTGGGCAGACGTCACGTTTGCGCGTGCCGTACCTGTACGTGACCAATACTGGGGGATTCCACCGATGCGTATCCGTTCCTTCCTCACCGTCTCGACCGTGGCGACCGCCGGCGCCGCACTGCTCATCGCCGCCGCCCCGCAGGGACTGGCCGCCCAGCCCGCCGCGAAGACGCCGGTCTGCAAGGCGAAGGTCCTGAAGCTCGCCGCCAAGCAGGCGAAGGACACGCGGGTCGTGCACATCAGCGTCAAGAACACCGGCACCCGCACCTGCACCATCGACCGCCTGCCCGTGGTCACCTTCGGCGACCTGGACGGAGCGGCCCAGCCGGTGCCGTCCGGTGAGAGCGGCCCGTACAAGGTCGGCGCGGGCAAGACGGTCTACGCGGCCGTCCGCACCATCGCCGATCTGAAGGACCCGGAGGCTCGTCGCGTCGACACGATCACGGTGTCGGCCAACCCCAACCTCGACGGCCGTACGTTCACCCTGAAGCAGCTGGGCGCGAGCAAGAAGGTCAAGGTCTGGGAGCCGGTGACGACCTGGTGGAAGCCGTCCAAGGCCGCCGCCGACAAGGCGCTGGAGAAGGAAGTCGGCTGACCCCGGCAATGACAGCACGGCATGGAGGAGCCCGTGGGCGCGCACCATGGGCGAGGG
>NZ_JBHVDD010000027.1:29969-95047 GCF_042802995.1 Streptomyces sp. NPDC057438 | reverse complement strand
GCCCGGAAGCCTCCGCTTCCGGGCGCCGGGCCCTCCCCCGGTTTCCCCCGTGTCCCCGTTCCCCCGGGTCCCCCGTACCCGGTGGCTACTCGGTGGCGATCGCGTTCAGGACGTTCATGCGGCCCGCCCGGAACGCCGGGACCAGCGCGGCGAACAGGCCCACGAAGGCCGAGCCGATGAAGACCCCGATGATCGTCGGCCACGGGATGTCGAGGACCTTCAGGCCCTCCAGGGCGAGGAGCTGCTGCGCGGTGGCGCCCCAGCCCATGCCCAGCCCCAGGCCGAGGAGCGCACCGAAGAGGGCGATGACGACCGACTCCAGGCGGATCATGCGGCGCAGCTGGCGGCGGGAGAGGCCGATGGCGCGCATCAGACCGATCTCCCGCGTCCGCTCGACCACCGACAGGGCCAGCGTGTTCACGACCCCCAGGATCGCGACGATGATCGCCAGGGCGAGCAGGCCGTAGATCATGTTGAGGAGCTGGTCGATCTGGCCCTTCAGCGCCTCCTTGTAGTCGGTCTGGTCGCGGACCTCGTACTGCGGGAAGTCGTGCAGCGCGTCCTTGAGGGACGTGTACGCGGCCGCCTCCTGGCCCTCCTTCGCCGAGGCGAAGAGGAGCTGGTCGAGGGGCATCTTGTCGGCCGGGACGTACGTGGCCATCGTGTCGATGGAGGTGTACATCGCGCCGGCGTCGATGACGACGTCGCTGCTGGTGATCGCGCGGACGGTCAGGTCGGCCGTGCGGCCGCCCTCGAAGGCGACGGCGATCTTCGAGCCGAGCTCGATGTCGTGGTCCTTCGCGAACTTCTCGTGCACGGACATCGAGTCGGGCCTGTAGGCGTCCGGCAGCTTGCCCGCGACGACCTCGGTGGCGAGGTCGGTGGCGTAGCTCGGGTCGGCGGCGGTGATCGCCGTGTCCTTGAGCGTCTTGCCGTCGGGGGTGGTGAAGTCGGCCTGGGTGTACTTGTACTCGGTGACGCTCTTGACGCCCTCGGCGGACTTCGCGGCCTCGACGGCCTGCGGGGTGATCAGCTGGCCGGTGTCGGACTGGATGATGAAGTCCGTGCCGACCGTCTTGTCGAGCTGGTCCGTGGCCGAGGCGACCATGGAGGAGCCGACGACCGACAGGCAGGCGACCAGGGCGAGACCGATCATCAGGGCGGCGCCGGTGGCCCCCGTGCGGCGGGGGTTGCGCAGCGCGTTGCGCTCGGCCATCCGGCCGACCGGGCCGAAGGCCCGCAGGACGACCGCGCCCAGCACCCGCACCACCGCGCCGGCGAGCAGCGGGCCGATGACGACGAAGCCGATGAGGGACAGGACGATCCCGCCGCCCAGCCACATCGAACCCTCGCTCGCCTTGGCGGCGCTGGAGGCCAGGTACAGGCAGCAGCCGCCGGCGCCGGTCAGCACGAGGCCGATCGCGGCCCGGACGACTCCGGCCTTGGCGTCCAGCGGGGCGCCGGCGTCGCGCAGGGCGGCCATCGGGGAGACCTTGCCGGCGCGCCGGGCGGGCACGTAGGCGGCGAGGACGGTGACGACGATGCCGAGGAGCAGACCGACCGCCGGGGTGGTCCAGGCGATGGTGAGGTCGTCGGTGGACAGGTTCATGCCGGTGGCGCTCATCAGCTTCATCAGCCCGATGGCGAGACCGACTCCGCCGGCGACACCGAGGACCGAGCCGAAGACACCCAGGAGCAGCGCCTCGACGAGGACCGACCGGTTGACCTGGCCGCGGCTGGAGCCGATGGCCCGCATGAGGCCGATCTCGCGGGTCCGCTGGGCGACCAGCATCGAGAAGGTGTTGATGATGAGGAAGATGCCGACGAGGAAGGCGATCCCGGCGAAGCCGAGCATGGCGTACTTCATCACGCCCATGAACTCGCCGACGTCCTTGGCGTTGGCGTCCGCGATCTCCTTGGCGGTCTGCACCTTGTAGCCGCCGCCCAGTTCGGCGGTGACGTTCTTCTTCACCTGCGCGTCCGTGAAGCCGGCGGCGGCGGTGATGTTGACGTTGGTGTAGACGCCGGTCTCGCCGACGAGGGCCTTCTGCGCGGTGGCGGTGTCGAGGTAGAAGATCGCGGCGCCCGGGTTGGTGACCTGGAAGTCGGCGATGCCCGAGATCTTCGCCTCGTGCGTGCCGACGGCGCTGATCACGCCGATCTCGTCGCCGAGCTTCAGGTCGTGTTTGTCGGCGGTGTCGGCGTCGACCATGATCTGGTCCGGTCCGCGGGGCGCCTCGCCGGAGGAGATCTTCATGGTGCGGGCGTCGTTGGCGTTCCAGTTGCCGACGACGGTCGGGGCCCCGCTGGTGGGCGAGAGGCTGTCCTTGTCGGCGTCGACGACCGTGACCGAGGTGGAGAAGACGGTCCCCTCGGCCGACTTCACGCCGTCCGCGTCACCCGCCTTGTCCACGACGGAGGCGGGCATGACCGGCGGCTTGCCGGTGTCGGACTGCGTCTCACCGCTGTCCGAGGCACCCTTGGCGCTGACCGTGACGTCGGAGGAGGTGGCCGCGAACAGCTTGTCGAACGTCGTGCCCATCGTGTCGGTGAAGACCAGGGTCCCCGTCACGAACGCCACCGACAGCATGACCGCGATGGCGGAGAGCGCCATCCGTCCCTTGTGCGCGAAGAAGTTGCGCATCGAGGTCTTCATGACAGTCATGACGTACGCCCCCGGGCGTCGAAGTCCTTCATGCGGTCGAGCACGGTGTCGGCGGTCGGCTTGAACATCTCGTCGACGATGCGGCCGTCGGCCAGGTACAGCACCCGGTCCGCGTACGAGGCGGCCACCGGGTCGTGGGTGACCATCACGATGGTCTGGCCCAGCTCGTCGACCGACCTGCGCAGGAAGCCCAGCACCTCGGCGCCGGCCCGGGAGTCCAGGTTTCCGGTCGGCTCGTCACCGAAGATGATCTCCGGCCGGGCGGCCAGCGCCCGGGCCACGGCGACGCGCTGCTGCTGGCCGCCGGAGAGCTGGGTGGGCCGGTGCTTGAGCCGGTCGCTCAGGCCGACGGTGTCGACGACCCGGTCCAGCCACTCCTTGTTCGGCTTGCGCCCCGCGATGTCCATCGGGAGCGTGATGTTCTCTATCGCGTTCAGGGTGGGCAGCAGGTTGAACGCCTGGAAGATGAACCCGATCCGGTCCCGGCGCAGCCGCGTGAGCTTCTTGTCCTTGAGCCCGGTGATCTCGGTGTCGTCGAGGTGGATCTGACCCGAGGTCACGGTGTCGAGCCCGGCGAGGCAGTGCATGAGGGTGGACTTGCCGGACCCCGAGGGGCCCATGATCGCGGTGAACTGGCCCCGCGCGATGTCCACGTCCACATGGTCGAGGGCGACGACACGGGTCTCCCCGGATCCGTACGCCTTGACGACCTGCCGCGCCCGCGCGGCAACGGCCGTAGTCCCTCCAGTACCCCCGTGCCTGGTGATGGTCACAGCCGATGTCACGGTATGTCTCCTAAGTCGGGCAGCGGATGGTTCCGTTGCTCAGTGGACGAGCCGTACGAAGCGTGGTGCCGGGCCGTACGCGGTGCTGTGCTGCTGAGTCTGGTCCCCGCGGGGGGTCCGGCGCGCTGGTGCCCAGCGCAGTCTTCTGCTGGGGAAAACCCCACCCCCACCGTTCCGGTGCACCGCCCCCCAGCGGCGTAAAGCCAGGTTAAGGACGGCAGGTGCCCCGTCTCCTCCTCCGCCGGTACGAACCCGCCCCCAGTCGTAGTGCGGAGGTACCCCTAGGGGTTGTCGACCACCGGGAGGAGACGGACTCGGGGTCGCCCGCCTCCGCGTGGTGCGATCAGGCTGCACCCTGCCGTGGCGTGAGGGTCAATGGCATGGTGGTCGGCGGCAGATACATGCAAGGGGAAGGCATCCGGTGGACGAGAGGTCGGCGGGCGGACATCCGACGGACGGCAACCCCGTGGACGACGCTCCCTCGGACGGCACTTCCTTGGGCGGCGCCTCCTTGGGCGGCATGCCGGCGGGCGGTGATTCGCCGGCGGGCGATCCGCCGGGTGGCGCCGGCTCCCCGGGCGGCGAGCCCGCGGAGGACGTACGACCCGCGCCACGCGGCCCGGCCGCCCGGCGGGACACCGGATCCGGCCGCCGAAGGGCCGTCACCGCCGCCCTGATGCTGGCCATGGGCCTGGCGGCGCTGGACTCCACGATCGTCTCGACCGCCGTACCCCAGATCGTCGCCGACCTCGGCGGGTTCTCCGTCTTCTCCTGGCTGTTCTCCGGCTATCTGCTCGCCGTCACCGTCACCCTGCCCGTCTACGGCAAGCTCTCCGACACCTTCGGCCGCAAACCCGTGCTGGTCGTGGGCGCGGTCCTGTTCCTGCTGGGCTCACTCCTGTGCGCGCTGGCCTGGAACATGGGCTCCCTGATCGCCTTCCGTATCGTCCAGGGCCTGGGCGGCGGGGCGCTGCAGGGCACGGTCCAGACGCTGGCGGCCGACCTCTACCCCCTGGCGGAGCGGCCCAGGATCCAGGCCAGGCTGTCCACGGTGTGGGCGGTGTCGGCGGTGGCGGGCCCCGGCGTGGGCGGTGTCCTGGCCGCGTACGCGGACTGGCGGTGGATCTTCCTCATCAACCTGCCGCTCGGCGCGGCGGCGTTGTGGCTGCTCGTCCGTCATCTCCACGAGCCCCGGCGGGAGTCGACGGGCCGGCCCCGGGTGGACTGGGCGGGCGCCCTGACCGTCTTCGCCGGCGGCGGGGCGCTGCTGTTGGCGCTGGTGCAGGGCGGGGTGGCCTGGGACTGGCTCTCGGCGCCCTCGATCACCCTGCTGGGCTTGGGAGCCGCCCTGATCGCCCTGCTGGTGCTGATCGAACGCCGGGCGGCCGAACCGATCATCCCCGGCTGGGTGTGGCGTCGGCGCACGATCGCGGCGGTGAACCTGGCACTCGGCGCGCTGGGTCTGCTGATGGTCGCGCCCACGGTGTTCCTCGCGACGTACGCGCAGTCCGTGCTGGGCCTGGTGCCGGTGGCCGCCGGATTCGTGGTCTCCGTGTGGACGCTGAGCTGGCCGGTGTCGGCGGCCCTCAGCCAGCACGTCTACCGCCGCATCGGCTTCCGGAACACGGCGATGCTCGGCATCGCCGCCGCGGCGGCCCTCCTCTTCGCCTTCCCGTTCCTGCCCTACCCGGGCGAGGCCTGGCAGCCGATGCTGCTGATGCTCCTCCTGGGCGCCGCGCTGGGCCTGTTCCAGCTCCCCCTGATCATCGGCGTCCAGTCGACGGTGGCGTGGGAGGAACGCGGCACGGCCACCGCGTCGATCCTCTTCTGCCGTCAGACCGGACAGACCCTGGGCGCGGCGGCCTTCGGCGCGGTCGCGAACGGGGTGCTGGCCTCCCGGCTCGGCGGCGCGGGGGATCTGGACACCGTCACCCGGTCCCTCGGCGCGGGCACGGCCGCCGAACCGGTCCGCCGCGCGGTCGCGGACGCCGTCCACGCCGTCTACCTGGGCGCGGCGTGCGCGGCGACGGTGGCGTTCCTGGTGCTGCTGGTGGTGGCACCGCGCAGGTTTCCGGTGCTCGCCGCCGAGGGTCCTGACCCTCGTTCAAAAATCTGAGTTAATCCGGGTAACACCCCAGGTCAGCGTGAGATACGTCAAGTAAGCGCATACCGACCGATCAGTTTGTTGAAAGGCTCGCGCACCGCCGCACCCCCGAGTAGCGTCACGCCCGCCCCCCGCTCCCCGCGGTCCACGAAGGACCCGAGCCGCGCAAGGAGACCAAGGGATGACCGACGCTTTCCCGTCGCCCCCGCACCAGCCGCCGTACCGACCGCCGCACCCACCGCACACCCCGCTCCCCTCGTCGCCTTCGTCGCCCTCGTACCAGACCTACCCCTGGGTCCCCCAGGAACCGGCCGCGGTCCCGGCCTCCCGGTCCGCCCGCACGTCCCCGCCCCTCGGTCACCACAGCGACCTGCGGGTGCTGCGCAGCGCGTACCGCTGGCAGCGGCGCGTGGCGACGCTGGCCGCGCTGGGCTACTTCGTGCTCTTCCTCGTCCTGTCGGCGTTCGCCCCGTCGTTCATGACGAGCGAGGTCAGCGGCGGACTGTCCACGGGCCTGCTGCTCGGCCTGCTCCAGGTCCCGGTGACATGCCTGGCCATCTGGCTGTACGAGCACACCGCGCGCCACCGGGTCGACCCGCTGGCCGACCGCATCCGCGACCTCGCGGCGGCGGACGCGCGGCGGGGGGCCGCCCGATGACCACCCTCGCCCCCCTGACCACCGCCGCGGGCGGCCTCGCCGAGTTCAGCGGATCGGCCCGCGCCATGTCGCTGGTCGGCTTCACGGCGGTCGCCACGATCACCCTGCTGCTGTGCGTGATGACGGGCCCGGACCGGGACGACCTCGACGAGTTCTACACCGGCTACAGTTCCCTCTCGCCCCTGCGCAACGGCCTGGCCATCGCGGGCGACTACATCTCGGCGGCGACGGTGCTGGGCACCGGCGGAGTGATCGCCCTCTTCGGCTACGACGGTGTCGTCCTCGCCCTCAGCACGGCCCTGTCCCTGATGCTGCTGATGTTCCTGCTGGCCGAACCCCTGCGCAACGCGGGCCGGTTCACGATGGGCGACGCGCTGGCCCGGCGGATGCCCGGCCGGTCCGTACGCGTCGTCGCCTGCGTCGTCACCATCGCCGCGCTGATGCCGATGATGCTGGTCCAGCTCGCGGGCACCGGCGACCTGCTGGCGTTCGTCCTCGGCTTCTCCAGCGACAGCCTGAAGACCGGTGTCGTGGTGGTCGTCGGCGCACTGATGATCGGCTACGCCGCGATCGGCGGCATGAAGGGCACCGCCCTCATCCAGATCATCAAGATCGTGATGCTGCTCGGCTCCGGCGCGCTGATCTCCGTACTGATCCTGAACAAGTTCGACTGGGACCCCGGCCTACTGCTCGGCACGGCGGCGGAGCGCAGCGGCATCGGCACCGGCTACCTCCGCTCCGGGCTGCAGTTCTCCGGCGGCCCGTACCCCGAACTCGACATGATCAGCGCCCAGTTGACGGTCGTCCTCGGCGGCGCCTGCCTGCCCCATGTCACCATGCGCATGTACACGGCGAACAGTGCCCGCCAGGTCCGGCGCTCGTTGTCCTGGGCGGTCCCCTCCGTCGCCCTCTTCGTCCTGATCATCTCGGTGATCGGTTTCGGCGCGACGGCCCTGATCGGCCGCGAGGTGATCGCGGGGGCCGATCCGCAGGGCAACACGGCCTATCTGCTGGGCTCCATGGCGGCGTTCGGCACCGAGGTGTCGACGGCGGAGACCCTGCTGTTCACCACGGTCACGACGGCGGTCTTCCTGACCCTCCTCGCCTCCGTGGCCGGGATGATCCTCGCCTGCGCCAACTCCCTCGCCCACGACGTCTTCGCGGCCCTCACCACCCGTCCCCTCACCCCGCGCCGCGAGATGACCGTCGCCAGGCTCTCGGCGGGCGCGGTCGGCGTCACGGCGATCCTCCTCGCCACGCTGGTCCAGCACCGCAACCTGCAGCCCCTGGTCACCCTCTCCTTCTGCCTCGGCGCCTCCGCGATCGCGCCCGCGCTCGTCTACGGACTCTTCTGGCGCCGGTACACCCGTACGGGCCTGATGTGGACCCTCGTCGGCGGCAGCCTCTCCGTCCTCGTCCTCATGACCGGCACCAACCTCGTCTCCGGCTCCCCCTACTCGGCCTTCCCGCGCGCCGACTTCAACTGGTTCCCGTTCACCACGACCGGCCTCGTCTCCATCCCGCTGGGCTTCCTCGCGGGCTGGCTGGGCACGGTCGCCTCCGGCCGGGAGCGGGCGGCGGAGCAGCGTCGGCAGTACGAGGCGGTGGAGGGCTGGATCCTGGCGGGGGCGGTGCGTCGGGATCGGGACGGGGGCGCCTGAGGGGGTGGGGGTTCGGGATTCGTCGGCGGTGCGGGTCCGGTGGGGGAGCTGGTCCGGTGGGGAGTTGGTCGCGCAGTTCCCCGCGCCCCTGAAAACCCAGGCGCCCCTGCGGGCCTGAAAGACCAGGCCCTTCGGCCTGAAAGCCGACGGCCCTGCGGGCCTGATAAGCACGGGCGCTGCCCCGGCTTTTCAGGGGCGCGGGGAACCGCGCGAGAAGCCCCACCGGACCCGCACCCGACCACGCACCCCGAGAACCCCGCCCCCTAGTCCGTCAGCGCCGACAGACTGTCCCGGATGCAGTCCATCTGCGCCCGCACCTCGTCCCACCTCTCCCCGTGCTCCCGCAACACCCGCTCCGTCTCCCGGGCCACCCACTCCTCCCGCCGCCGCGCCTCCGCCAGCGCCTCCGCCGCCCGCTCCTCCGCGTCGTCCTGCATCCGCACGGCATCCGCCTCCGCCGCCGCGAAGTCCCGCTCCGCCTCGGCGAGGGCGGCCTCCGCCCGAGCCACCCGATCGGCCAGCCCCGCGTCGAACGCGGCCTCCCGTTCGGCCACTTCCCGCTCGATACCGGCCACCCGCTCGTCGTACTCCTTGGCCAGCTCCGTGAGCATCCCCTCGGTGCGCTCCCGCACCTCCCGCAGCGCGGCCAGCGCCTCGCCCCGTCCCTCCTTCACCCCGCGCCGGGCCTCGATCCGCAGTTCGTCGGCCTCGGCCCGGGCGGCCAGCACCACCTGCCGGGCCCGCTCCTCGGCCTCGCCCCGCACCTCGTCGGCGTACGCCCGCGCCGCCTCCCGCAGCCGCAGCCCCGCCTCCTCCGCCTCGGAGACGGTCCGCCGGGCACCCTCCCGGGCGCGCTCGCGCACGGCCGCGGCCTCCTCGACGCCGAGGGAGAACAACTGCCGGGCCCCCTCGCCGAGCGCCTCGTAGGTCTGCGGGGGCAGCCCGGCGACCTCCTCGCGCAGCTGGGCGAGGTCCAGGCCCATGTCCCGGGCCAGCACGGTCAGCCGGGCGGCCCGCTCCCACGCGGCGTCCCGGTCCCGTGAGAGGGCCGCCGTGTGGGCGTCGACCTGGTCGGTGCGGTAGCCGCGCCGTACGACGTCGAACTCGAAGCCATGGGGTGCCGTCGGTGCGCTGCTCATGCTGGGCCCTCTCCGCCGGACGCACACGAAATGATGATTTCGCGCACATCTTGATGTATCGGACAGAAAGGTTCATAACGCGACACTCCGTGCGGGGGTCACGGGAGGACCGGCCGGGACGAGGCAGGAGCGGCGACCCCGGCAGGGGCGGCGGGCGCACACGAAGGGCCCGGCCGGTCGTCCAGACCGGGCCGGGCCCTGTGCACACACGCGTGGCGCGGCGGCCGTCAGCCGCGACGGATCACAGCAACCCGTCCCACATCTGCTCCAGCAGCACCGACCACCAGCTCTCCGGCGAGGCGAGCGCCGCCGGGTCGAGGGCGGCGAGCTGCGCCTGGAAGTCGACGGTCCAGCGGCCCGCCTGCTCCTGGTTGAGCCCGAACCGCAGCCGCCACATACGGCCGAGCAGGGCCAGGCAGCGCGCGAACTCCGGCAGACCGGTGTTCACGAACTGCGGCGGCACGGGCGCACCGCCCGGCCCCGCCTCCACCGGCACGGCCACGATGTTCGCCGTGCCGTACTGCACGCACAGCGCCTTGCCGAAGTCACTGCCCATCACCAGGTACGAACCCGCGTCGGCGGCCGGCTGCACCCCCCGCTCCTGCGCCAGCTCCGCCAGCGTCGGCACCGGACGGCCCGGCTGGGCCTGCGCCCAGAAGAACGGGCCCATGTCGACCGGCAGTCCGGCCACGACCAGCGTATGCGCCACGATCGGCGGCACCCCCTGCCGCGACACCGCCTGCTGGTCGAACCGGAACACCCCCGGCCCGAACGCCGCCGCCAGCTCCTGCCCGATCGCCTCCGGCGGGACCGGCGGCGCCGGCTGCACCGGATGCAGGGGCGCCCGCACCGGCGCGTGCCGGGCCGGACCGTCCGCCACCTGGTGCAACTCGCCCTGGTGCGCGATGAGCTGGGCCATGCCCTGCTGCCGGCTCGCATGGTCCTTGCCGTACGGGGCGATGGACGTGATGCGGGCGTTCGGCCACTGCTCACGGATCATCCGCGCGCAGTACGCCCCCGGCAGCTCGCACGACTCCAGCTCCGTGTGCAGCTCCAGCACCGCCTCCGGCGGGATGTTCATACTGCGCAGCTCATGGAAGATCTGCCACTCCGGGTGCGGCGTACCGGGCGCCGAACGCCGGATCACCTGCTGCTCGGAGCCGTCCGGCGCCCGGAACCGCAGCACCGCCTGGTAGCCGGGCCCGACGGCCGGCTGACCGACGGGCGGCTGCGGATAGCCGTACGCCGGCGGGGCACCCATCGGCGGACCGGGCACCGGCCCCGGACGGCCGGGCATCCCGGGATGGGCCCCCGGCGGCATCCCGGGCGCACCCGGACCGCCTACCGGCGGCCCGGCCAGCATCGTCTCGGCGTGGTGCACGGGCCCGGGACCTCCAGGGCCGCCGGGCTGACCGGGAGCACCGGGGTGACCAGGAGCGCCGGGCACACCGGGAGCACCCGGCCGGCCCGGAGCCCCGGGCGGACCCGGCGGCAGCGGCGCACCCGGACCGCCCACGGCGGGCCCGGCGAGCATCGTCGCCGCATGGTGCATACCGCCGGCGGGCGTGCCCCCGGGCGGGTTCGGCACCCCCGGGGCGCCGGGCGCGCCCGGACCGCCGGGCTGTCCCGGGGCACCGGGAAGACTCTCCGGCCCGTTCGGGCCGAGGGCGGAGACCAGCTGGGTCGGCACGTACCCGCCCGCCGGGGTGCCCGGCGCACCGGGCCCGGACGGCGGCGGCGTACCGCCCGGAGCACCCGGCGTACCGGGCGGAGCCGGAGGCGGCGGCACACCGGGCCCACCGCCCCGGCGCGGCGGCGGTGCCGCCTTGCTCGTGGCGGCGTCGGCGATGTCACCGGCGTGAGGCGCCGGCGCACGCCCCGGCGGCGGCGTCCCCGGACCCTGCGGACCTCCCGGCCCCTGCGGATACCCGTACGCCTGCCCGCCCGGCGGCGGCGTCCCCGGACCCGACGGCGATTGCTGCTGCTGTGGGCCGTCCGGCGTGCCCGGCGCGGAGCCGGGGCCGCCCAGGACCGGCGACACGGCCGTCCGGGGAAGCCGGCTGCCGCCGGAGATCAGCGCGGTCTGCGCGTCCGGCAGCGCGTTGGGCACCGGAGCGTCGTCCTCGTCGCTCACCTCGGTCAGCTGCCGTGCGAACACCGTCTCGGGCAGCGGCACCGAACGGTCGTCCCCGGCATCGGCGTTGGTGTCCGTGCCCGCCCACGGGGTCGCCCCGTCGGGCGCCCCCGGCACCGCGTCCTGCGGCTCGGCGTCCCTCGGCGGCGGCACCGCGTCCCGCACCTCGTCCTCCGCCGCCGCGGCGGGCCACGGCGTGGCGTCGGCCGGCGCGTCGGACACCCCGCGACCGGCCGAGGGCGCCTGCCCCACCGGCCCCGCCAGCGTCTCGGGCAGCGAACCACCGCCCCCGGACGCCCCGCCGACGCCCACCGGGCCGGACCCGCCCGTACCGTCGGCCGCCGCGGCCGCACGGGACCCCGCGCCGTCGGAAGCACCGCCCCCGGCCCCCGCACGGTGGTCCGGGATCCCCATCCGGTCCGCCGCTTCCTGCAGCCACTCCGGCGGAGTCAGCAGGAACGACGTCTGGTTCAGATCCACCCGGGCCGCGGGCGCCGGCGCGGCGGCCGGAACCTCGTCCGCCCGGCCGTACTCCTCCTCGAACCGGCGGATCACCTCACCCACCGGCAGCGAAGGCCACAGCGTGGCGTCCCCGCTGTCCCGGGCGATCACCAGCCGCTGCGCGCCGCCGTCGGACCGCGGACCGTCCGCGCGGTCCTCGGCCCACACCACGAACCCGAGATCGAACTCCCGCACCCGCACCTCACGGTGCTGATAGGCCGGCAGATCACCATTGATCCACTCCTCGGCGCGCTGCTGCGCCTGAGCGAACGTCACCATCGAAAACTCACTCCCCCACCGCGGACGCGGCAGCGCCCGCCGCGACCGGCACGGCCTGCGCGAAGCCGCCGTCCACCATCAGGTTGGCCACCGTCTCCAACTCCGGCGGATTGCCCGCCAGCCGGGACAGGAACGCGTCGAAGTCCGCACCGGCGGGGAGCAGCAGCCGCTCCACCCGCTCGGCCGGCGGCCACGACGGATCGACGTCACGGGCGTCGTCGTACGCACAGAACCAGACCGACCCGATCCGGTCGCCCTTCACCTTCACCGCGAGGATCCCGCCCTGCGCGAACGCGACGGCCAGGTAGTCCTTGGTGAGATGGTCCCGCAGACACTTGTTGACGTACACCAGGTCGTTGACCGCGGCCTCGTCCCGCACCGTGAAGAACGGCTGGTCGACCAACAGCCCCAGCTCCGCGTCCAGCGCCGCCCCGACGGGGGCGCAGCCACCCGCCGCCTTCAGGAACGACCGGTACGCGCCCGGCAGCCGATACCCGAGATCCTCCTCGACCCCCTGCACCTGCGCCTCGGTCACCGCCACCGCAGACGACTTCGGCAGCCCGAAGTGCGCCGGCCGGGTCTCCTGCAACGGCCGCGTGCCCCGCTTGTGCTGGTCCACGCGCGTCGTCGCGATACCGCCGTGATGCCGCAGCAGCGCCTTCACCTCGACCGGCACCAGCTCCAGCCGCCGGCCGCCCGGCGCGTGGTGCCACGTCCAGCCGTGCGGCGTCGCCACCGGCGGGATCGTGTCCCACAGTTCATGTCCGGTCGCCGCCAGCGCCGCGTTCGCGGACACGTAGTCCGTCAACCGGAGCTCGTCCACGCCGAACCCCTCCGGAGGATCGGCGATCTCCGCCGCGGCACGCGCGTAGGGCGAGAAGTCCGGAAAGCCGTGCGCGTCAACACGGACACCCCTCGGATGACGCGCTGCCCGGACGGGATCCGGGAACTGCACGACCTGCCCGGCGTAGGCCGCGTTCGGCGGCGCGGCTTGCTGCCCGAGCCGACCTGTCGTCATGGCGGTAGCCCCCTGCGGCGTTCTGTGTGACCTGCTCTGGCTGCGATGATGTCGCTCTGTCGTACCGCTCTCCGGAGCGGAAAAGGCCCTGCTACGGCCCGTTCCGCCCGCCCTCGATCGCAAGACCGAAAGGATCGCGGTGGTCGACAGCCTATGCGGTACGGCGACACCGGTCACCGGGCCTCCGCTACCGTGACCAGCCGTCACACCACCCTCACGGAACGCCGAAGCCCGGGCGTGTCGAACTGCCCCAGCTTCCGCACGGGCCACGCCGTTTGGCACTCTGTGTCCCCTGGCGGGGTAGGTCACAGGAGGGGATCACGTTCATGAGCGCGACGCAGGCGGGACCTTCGGGCGACCCCCGCATCGGCTGGAGCACCGCGGAACAGCCGCACGCCCCCGCCCTCCTCCACCGCCGCGACGGCATCCTGCCGACCGTGGCCGCCGCCCTCTCCGTACGCGGCGAGACCCTCACCGGCACCGCCGCCCGCGGCGACCACGCCCCACCCCTGCACCCCCTGGTCCAGGAGTTCCTCGACTCCCTCGCCAGCGCCCAACGCGACCGCTTCACCGGCCGCTGCGCCGAGGCCATCCTCATCTCCCGCCACATCACCACCGCCGACGCGGCCCGCAGCAGGCGCGCCGCCCGCAGACCCATGTCCAACGGCGAGGCCCGCAAAGCCCTCAAGCAGGCCAAACTCACCACCCGCCACATCCGCGAGGACGGCGACCCCCTCCACGGCGCCTTCGCCACCCCCTGCCGCTCCTGTGCGGCCCTCAGCGCCCACTTCGGCGTCCGCGTCGTGGACCCG
This sequence comes from Streptomyces sp. NPDC057438, assembly GCF_042802995.1. NCBI lineage: Bacteria > Bacillati > Actinomycetota > Actinomycetes > Kitasatosporales > Streptomycetaceae > Streptomyces > Streptomyces sp. NPDC057438. The sequence continues at coordinate 81,291 of NZ_JBHVDD010000027.1, read as the reverse complement.
GCACAGGAGAACTGAGCGAGGTCCATCCCACCAGGACCCACCGGAAGCCTCCTGGCCAGGAACCTCTCCCCCCGGAGAACGCGTCAGAACACACGAAACCGCTCCGGGACAGCGGGCCACCTGATACGCCGGAACCCCGGCCCCCTCCCGACCCGAACGCGAACCACCGACGAACCCCCGACGAACAAAGGGCAGATGCACACCGACCGCACCTCCACCACCCGCTTCTCCGTCCCCGTCGACGCCGCCCTGCGCGCCGCCGGGTGGCAGCCCGGCCGCTGGGACATAAAGCAGGCCGAGATCTGGGCCGACACCCTGCGCGAGCACACCTCCCCGGCCGGACACCGCCACGCGGTCTTCCCGGCCGCCGTCGAGGCATGGGCCGAGTTCGGCGGCCTCCACCTCACCGCCCAGGGCCCCGGGCGCCGGCTCGCCCCCGCCGACCTCCACCTCGACCCGCTGCACGGCCTCCACATGGCCCGCACCCTCGGGGACCTCGGCCGCGCCCTCGACACCGAGGTCTGCCCCCTCGGCCACGAGACCGCCACCCGCTCCCTCGTCGCCATCGACGCCGAGGGCCGCACCTACGCCCTCGACCACACCGGCGACTGGTACCTCGGCCCCACCATCGACGCGGCCCTCACCACCCTGCTGACCGGCACCGACCCCACCCGCCTGACGGCACACTGAACACGAACCGACGACACCAGAGCCCCTCCGCGAACCCCTACGACGCCGGAATCACCGCCGACACCCGGAACCCCCCGGCCTCCGTGGGCCCCGACACGAAAACGCCCCCCAGCTCCGCCACCCGCTCCTTCATCCCGAGCAACCCGTTCCCCCCGCTCGGCAACCGCGCCGCACTCGCCGCACCCGGCACCGGCGGCGCCCCGTTCTCCACCTGCATCGCTATCTCCGCCGCCCGATGCGCCAGCCGCACCTGCGTCTTCGCCCCCGCCGCGTGCTTGTGCACGTTCGTCAGCGCCTCCTGCACCACCCGGTACGCCGTCTGCTCCACCTCCGCCGCGTACACCCGCACCTCCCCCTCCACCGACAGCTCGACCACCATCCCCGCCGCCGCCGACTGCCCCACCAGCGCCTCCAGCTCGGCCAGACACGGCCCCTCACCGGCCTCGTCCTCGGCCCGCGAAGCCGCGGCCGCCGCGGCGGCGCCCACCGCCGCCAACGGCACGGACACCGGCGCCGGCTCCGCCCGCGCCATCGACGAGAACCCCTCACCCGAGCGCAGCACCCCGAGCATCTCCCGCAGCTCGGTCAACGCCTGGCGCCCCATGTCCCCCACGAGCGCCGCGTTCCGCACGGCCTTCTCCGGATCCTTCCGCGCCACGGCCTGCAACGCCGCCGCGTGCACCACCATCAACGACACCCGGTGCGCCACCACGTCGTGCATCTCCCGCGCGATCCGGGTCCGCTCCTCGCCCCGGGCCCACTCCGCCCGCTCCTCCGCCCGCTCCGCGAGCAGCTGCAACTCCCGCTCCAGCGAATCCGCCCGCTCCCGCAGGCTCTCCATCAGCCGCCGCCGCGCACCGACGTACAACCCCAGCAGCACGGGCGGCGCGGTCAGCCCGATCGCCATCGTCGACGCCAGGAACGGCGCGAACGCCTCACCGCCCCCGACCGCCCCGTCCCCCTGCAGATCACTCTGCGTCGCCTGCACGAACCACACGATGAACACACCGGCGAACGCCATCCCCGACAACGCCCCGATGATCCGCCGCGGCGCCTCCGACGCCGCCAGCGTGTAGAGGCCCACGAGCCCCATCAGATAGCCCATCTGGGCGGGCGCCACGGCGATGAACACCAGCACGACGGCGACGGGCCACATCCGCCGCACCAGCAGCACGGAACCGGCGAGCGCCCCGAACCCGACCCCCACGACCTCCGGCAGCCCGGCGTTCCGCGCGAACGTGACACCCTCCACCGCGCACTCGACCGCCGACACCAACGCCAGCCCACCGTCGAGGAACGCCCCCCGACGCCGCTCCCACCACCACGGCCCGGCCCCGTCCCCCGTCCCGGCCGCGGTGTGGTCTTCCCCCGTCGTGGTCATGGCCCAAGCCTACGTTCGAGCGCCCCCGCTTTTCCGGCGAGTTTCCCGTACCGGCCTACACCACGCCACACATTCGAACAGAAGCGAAACAGCCCGGTATCCCTCGAACTGCTGAATCGCCCACCGTTCGATCCCGGAACCTCTCATTCCACCCGAACGGTATGCCCATGGCACATCCACAGAGCAAGTACGCCGACTTCGAGGCCCTGCGGGAGCGGGCAGTGGCCCTGCGCCGCGAGGGCCTGAGCCGCCGCCAGATCCGCGACCGCCTCCTCGTCCACAACAACGACATCCTCAACCGCCTCCTGGAGGGCGAACCCCCTCCCGAGTGGACCAAGCGCCCCAACGCCAAGGACGACCTCCGGGTCAGGGCGAGGGAGCTACGTCTGCAGGGCTGGACGGACGACCAGATCCAGGTCGAGCTGGGCTGCTCGAAGAGCTCGATCTCCCTGTGGGTACGCGATCTGCCGAGACCGGAGCGCAAGCGCACTACCGAAGAGGCGGCCGCGATCGCCCGACGAGGCTGGCAGGCGAAACTCGCCATCCGCGACGGGGAACGACAGCACACCAAGGACGTCGCCAGAAACGCGATCGGCGATCTCTCACCTCGCGAACTGTTCCTGGCGGGCGTGGCCCTCTACTGGGCCGAGGGCAGCAAGGACAAACCCTACGACCGCCGTGAGAACGTCACCTTCGTCAACAGCGACCCGGGCGTGATCGAAGTCTTCCTCGCATGGCTCGACCTGCTCGGCATCGAACGCGAGCGCCGACGCTTCTGCGTGATGATCCACGAGACCGCGGACGCGAAGGGGGCCGAACGATACTGGGCCGAACTCGTGGGTGCCGACCCGTCTGCGTTCAACAAGACGACGATCAAGAAACACAACCCGAAGACGGTCCGGAAGAACATCGGCGACTCCTGCAAGGGCTGCCTGGCGGTCAAGGTCCTGCAGGGCGCCGACTTGTACCGTCGCATCGAGGGCTCCTGGTACGGCATAGTGGTGTCCGCGCGAGAAGCCGATCGGCCGAATCGGACATAATGCGCAAGCCATCCCGGATCGTCTAAGGGCAGGACAAACGGTTTTGGTCCGTTGAATGAGGGTTCGAATCCTTCTCCGGGAGCCATAGCAAACAAATCCTCAGTTCGGGTCCTGCCCCCAAGCAAACCGGGTCAGGGCCCACTCACATTTCCCCCTCACGACGCCCCGGTATCCTGCGGATGACAACCCCCTCCTCATCCACAGCCGAAGGGCATCCCCGTGAGCGCAACCCGCCCGGCAGCCGTCGTCGTACTCGCAGCGGGTGAGGGCACCCGTATGAAGTCGGCCACACCCAAGGTTCTGCACAGCATCTGCGGCCGTTCGCTGGTCGGTCACGTCCTCGCCGCCGCGCGGGAGCTGGAGCCGGAGCACCTGGTCGTCGTCGTGGGGCACGCCCGCGAGAAGGTCACCGCGCACCTCGCTGAGGCCGACCCCGGCGTACGCACGGCCGTGCAGGCGGAGCAGAACGGCACGGGGCACGCCGTGCGGATGGGGCTGGAGGAGCTGGGCGGGGTCGTGGACGGGACCGTGGTCGTCGTCTGCGGCGACACCCCGCTGCTGACCGGGGCGACGCTGCGGGCCCTGGCCGCCACCCACACGGCGGACGGGAACGCGGTGACCGTGCTGACGGCCGAGGTCCCGGACGCCACCGGTTACGGCCGGATCGTGCGCGACGGTGCCTCCGGCGCCGTGACCGCGATCGTGGAGCACAAGGACGCCACCGAGTCGCAGCGCGCGATCCGGGAGATCAACTCCGGGGTCTTCGCGTTCGACGGGCAGCTCCTCGCGGACGCCCTCGGGAAGGTGCGGACGGACAACAGCCAGGGTGAGGAGTACCTCACGGACGTGCTCGGGATCCTGCGTGAGGCCGGGCACCGGGTGGGGGCCTCGGTCGCCGGGGACCACCGGGAGATCGCCGGGATCAACAACCGTGTGCAGCTCTCCGAGGCCCGGCGGATCCTGAACGACCGGCTGCTCACCGAGGCCATGCTCGCGGGTGTGACCGTGATCGATCCCGCGACCACGTGGGTCGACGTCACCGTCACGTTCGAGCAGGACGCGCTGATCCACCCGGGTACTCAGCTCCTGGGTGCCACGCATCTGGCCGAGGGCGCGGAGGTCGGGCCGAACACGCGGCTGAAGGACACGCGGGTCGGGGCCGGCGCGCGGGTGGACAACACGGTGGCGGATGGTGCGGAGGTCGGGCCGCAGGCGAGCGTGGGGCCGTTCGCGTACATGCGTCCCGGGACGCGTCTGGGGCTGAAGTCCAAGCTCGGCACGTACGTCGAGACCAAGAACGCGACCATCGGCGAGGGCACGAAGATCCCGCATCTGTCGTACGTGGGTGACGCCACGATCGGCGAGTACTCGAACATCGGTGCGGCGAGTGTGTTCGTGAACTACGACGGCGAGAGCAAGCACCACACGACCGTCGGGTCGCACTGCAAGACGGGCTCGGACAACATGTTTGTGGCGCCTGTCACGGTCGGGGACGGCGCGTACACCGCCGCGGGGTCCGTGATCACCAAGGATGTGCCGCCCGGTTCGCTGGCCGTGGCCCGCGGCCAGCAGCGGAATATCGAGGGTTGGGTGGCTCGTAAGCGTCCGGGGAGCGCGGCGGCCAGGGCCGCCGAGGCGGCTGCCCGGGAAGACGAAAGCGCAAGCTGACCGGAAACAGGTGCGCCAAGGACGTCGTACCGTGATAAGTGCACACCCGCACCCCAGCTGAGCGAGCGGCTTCCGCGTGCCTGGCTGAGAACCTCTGAGGAGACAGTGCTGTGACCGGGATCAAGACGACCGGCGAGAAGAAGATGATGTTCTTCTCCGGCCGCGCCCACCCCGAGCTTGCCGAGGAGATCGCCCAGCAGTTGGGTGTCGGGGTCGTCCCGACGAAGGCCTTCGACTTCGCGAACGGCGAGATCTACGTCCGCTACCAGGAGTCGGCGCGTGGTGCGGACTGCTTCCTGATCCAGAGCCACACGGCTCCGATCAACAAGTGGGTCATGGAGCAGCTGATCATGATCGACGCGCTGAAGCGCGCGTCGGCCCGTTCGATCACGGTGATCGTGCCGTTCTACGGTTACGCGCGCCAGGACAAGAAGCACCGTGGGCGTGAACCGATCTCGGCGCGGCTGATCGCGGATCTGATGAAGACGGCGGGTGCGGACCGGATTCTCGCGGTCGATCTGCACACGGACCAGATCCAGGGCTTCTTCGACGGGCCTGTCGATCACCTGTTCGCGCTGCCGCTGTTGGCGGACTACGTGGGCGCGAAGGTGGACCGGGACAAGCTGACGGTGGTGTCCCCGGACGCGGGCCGTGTCCGGGTGGCGGACCGCTGGTGCGACCGGCTGGGCGCGCCGCTGGCGATCGTGCACAAGCGGCGTGACAAGGACGTGGCGAACCAGGTGACCGTCCACGAGGTCGTGGGTGAGGTCAAGGGTCGGGTGTGTGTGCTGGTGGACGACATGATCGACACCGGTGGCACCATCTGTGCGGCGGCGGACGCGTTGTTCGCGCACGGCGCGGAGGACGTCATCGTGACGGCGACGCACGGTGTGCTGTCGGGTCCGGCGGCCGATCGGCTGAAGAACTCGAAGGTGAGCGAGTTCGTGTTCACCAACTCGCTGCCGACGCCGAACGAGTTGGAGCTGGACAAGATCACGGTGCTGTCGATCGCTCCGACGATCGCGAGCGCGGTGCGTGAGGTGTTCGAGGACGGTTCGGTGACGAGCCTCTTCGACGAGCAGTAGGGCTCACCGGCGTTCGCCGGAGATCGTTTTGGGTACGGCCTTCCTCTCCGAGTAGACTGCTGCAGTTGCTCGGCGAGGGAGGCCGTACCCGTGTGTACGGCGGTCCGTTATCGACGCGCTCTTCGTAGCAGGCCGATTGTGTGGCCGGGTGACCACCTTTCCCCCGTTCTACGAGGAGTGTTCATGTCCGAGGTAAAGCTCGCCGCGTCGACCCGTTCCGAGTTCGGCAAGGGCGCCGCCCGCCGTATCCGCCGTGACGCCAAGGTTCCCGGTGTTCTCTACGGTCACGGTTCCGACCCGCTGCACCTGACCCTTCCGGGTCACGAGCTGCTGCTCGCCCTGCGTACGCCGAACGTCCTGATCTCGCTGGACATCGACGGCAAGACCAGCGAGCTGGCGATCCCGAAGTCGGTGCAGCGTGACCCGATCAAGGGTTTCCTGGAGCACGTCGACCTGCTGCTCGTGAAGAAGGGCGAGAAGGTCAACGTCGAGATCCCCGTGCACACCGAGGGTGAGCTGGCGGCGGGTGGCAACCTGCTGGAGCACGTCCTGAACGCGCTGCCGGTCGAGGCCGAGGCCACGCACATCCCCGAGTCGGTCACGGTCTCCGTCGAGGGCCTGGTGGCCGGCGCGTCCGTCCTCGCGAAGGACATCACGCTGCCGAAGGGCACCACCCTGGCCGTCGACGGCGACGCCGTCGTCCTGCAGGTCCTGGCCGCGCAGGCGGAGGAGCCGTCGGAGGAGTCCGCCGAGGGTGACGAGGCCGCGGAGGCCTGAGCCCCCGCTCTGTCATCGGTTCGTCAGCCGCTGCTTCCCTCCGGGGGGCGGCGGCTGGCGCGTATCAAGGAGACATGCACGTGACGACCGATCCGAGTGCGCCCTGGCTCGTGGCCGGCCTCGGGAATCCCGGGCCCGAGTACGCGGCGAACCGGCACAACGTGGGGTTCATGGTGGCCGATCTGCTGGCCGAGCGGATCGGGGGGAGGTTCAAGCGGGCCGGGAAGGCGCAGGCGCAGGTCGTGGAGGGGCGGATCGGCCCACCCGGGCCGGCGAACCGCCGGGTGATCCTGGCCAAGCCGATGTCGTTCATGAACCTGTCGGGCGGGCCGGTGACGGCTCTGCGGGACTTCTACAAGGTGCCGGTGGCGAACATCGTCGCGATCCATGACGAGTTGGACATCGACTACGGCGCGCTGCGGCTGAAGCTCGGCGGTGGTGACAACGGTCACAACGGACTCAAGTCGATGACGAAGGCGATGGGCCCGGACTACCACCGGGTGCGGTTCGGGATCGGTCGTCCGCCGGGCCGGATGCAGGTCGCGGACTTCGTGCTGAGGGACTTTTCGGCCACCGAGCGCAGGGAGTTGGACTATTTCGTGGACCGGGCGGCGGACGCGGTGGAGTGCCTGGTGATCGAGGGGCTGGAGCGGGCACAGGGGACGTACAACTCCTGAGCTGATCCGGACAAGTCCCGATTCGTTCCCTCGTGGGCGCCGGCCTGCGGGAGTTGACCGACCGCGGGGGCATGGCCAATGATCCCCGCCATGCCCGCCACCAAAGCACCCGCTCACCGCGCCCGGCGCCGTCCGCGCCCGCGCGGCGGCCCGTCGGTCGCGCTGCGGTACGGGCGGCTGGCGGCGATGGGCGTGATCGCGGTGGTGATCCTGATCGCCGGGGTGTGGGGTTCCTGGGGCTGCGCGCAGCACGTGATGCTGAGCAAGGGGCGCGAGCAGGGCACGATGACGGTGTCCCGGTGCGTCGGTGAGACCTGCTGGGGGCCGTACGAGCCGGTGTCGGTGGGGTCGCGGGCCCGGGACCGGGTCGACATCGAGCGGTCGGTGGCGGTGGAGACGGGCGAGACGTACACCGTCGTCGTGAAGCCGGGCAGCGGTGATGTCGTACGGACGGGCCCGGCGGGCCTGCTCCACGCGTGGGTGCCGCTGGGTGGAGCTCTGTTGCTGGCGGCGGTGGTCGTGGCGGGTGGGCTGCGGATGGTGCGGTCGGCGTGGGTGCTGGGCGGGTTGGGCTTCGCGCTCATCACCGCGGCGTGGGTGGCGCTCTGATCGGGGCGGCGCAGGGCGGACTGTCGGCTGACGGCCGGTGGGGCTTCTCGCGCAATTCCCCGCGCCCCTGAAGGACCAGGCCCCTGCGGGCCTGAAAAGCACGGGGCGCAGCCCTGCTTTTCAGGGGCGCGGAGCTGCGCGAGAAGCCCCCACCGGGCCGCCCGCCGCGAACGAACTCTCCGAAGTCAGCCCGTGTTGCGCAACCCCGCGGCGACACCGTTGACCGTGAGCAGCAACGCCCGCGCGAGCAACGGATCCGCCTCCTCCCCCGCCGCGGCGGCGTCCCGCTGGCGCTTGAGCAGGGCGACCTGGAGGTAGGAGATCGGGTCGAGGTAGGCGTCGCGGATGGAGAACGTCTGCTGCAGCACGGGGTTCGCGTCGAGCAGCGTGTCCTCGCCGGTGACGCGCAGCACCTCGCGGACGGTCAGCTCGTGTTCGGCCCGGATCGTGTCGAAGACGTGCTTGAGCTCGTCGGGGACGAGGGTGTCGACGTAGTGCTGGGCGATCCGCAGGTCCGTCTTGGCCAGCGTCATCTCGACGTTGGAGAGGAAGTTGCGGAAGAAGTGCCACTGCTCGTGCATCTCGTCGAGCACGGTGTCCAGGCCGGCTTCACGCAGTGCCTTCAGGCCGGAGCCGACGCCGAACCAGCCGGGGACGATCTGCCGGGACTGGGTCCAGCCGAACACCCACGGGATGGCGCGCAGTCCGTCGAGGGAGACGCCCGAGCCGGGACGGCGGGAGGGCCGTGAGCCGAGGTGCAGGTCGGCGAGCTGGTCCACCGGCGTCGACGCGAGGAAGTACGTCGGCAGGTCCGGGTCCTCGACCAGCCGGCGGTAGGCCGCGTGGGCGGCGTCGCTGACCAGGTCCATGGCCGCGTCCCAGCGGGCGAGGGCGTCCTCGGACTGGCGGGGAGCGGTGTGCAGGGCGGAGGCCTGGAGGGTGGCGGCGACCGTCAGTTCCAGGTTCTCGCGGGCCAGGGAGGGGACGAGGTACTTGTCGGAGATGACCTCGCCCTGCTCGGTCACCTTGATCTCGCCCTCCAGGGTGCCCCAGGGCTGGGCGAGGATCGCGTCGTGCGAGGGGCCGCCGCCGCGGCCGACGGTGCCGCCGCGGCCGTGGAAGAGACGCAGCCGTACGCCGTACCGGTGGGCGACGTCACGCAGGCGGCGCTGCGCCCGGTGGATCTCCCACTGCGAGGTCGTGATGCCGCCGAACTTCGACGAGTCCGAGTAGCCGAGCATGACCTCCTGCACGTCACCGCGCAGGGCGACGAGCCGTCGGTAGGAGGGATCGGCGAGCATCTCCTCCAGGATCGTGTCGGCCGCCTTGAGCTCGTCGGTGGTCTCCAGCAGCGGGACGATGCCGATCCTGGCCCAGCCGGCGTGCAGGTCGATGAGGCCGGCCTCGCGGGCGAGGACGGTGGCGGCGAAGACGTCGTCGGCGCCCTGGCACATCGAGATGATGTAGGACTCGATGACCTCGGGGCCGAAGACGGAGAGGGCCTTCTTGACGGTCTCGAACACGCCGAGGGTCTTGGCCCCGGCGGCGTCCAGCGGTGCGGGGGTGGGGGCGAGCGGGCGGCGGGAGCGCAGTTCGCGGGCGAGGAGCTTGTGGCGGTACTCGCGGGGCATGTCCTCGTAGCGCCAGGACTCCTCGCCGAGCCGGTCGAACAGTTGACCGAGGGCGTGGTGATGGGCGTCGGCGTGCTCGCGGACGTCCATGGTGGCGAGCTGGAGGCCGAAGGCGGCCAGGGTGCGGATGGTGCGGTTCATCCGGCCGTCGGCGAAGAGGCCGCCGCGGTGTTCGCGCAGCGAGGTCTGGATGAGGGTGAGGTCGCGCAGCAGTTCGGCGGTGCCGAGGTAGTCGCGGCCGTCCTCGTGGGGGATGCCCCTGGCCAGGCGCTGCTTGGTGTTCTCCAGCTTCTGCCGGATGCAGGTGGCCTTGAGGCGGTAGGGCTCCTCCGCGTTGAGGCGCTTGTAGCGGGGGCTGATCTCGGGGAGGGCTTCGAGGTCGGCCCGCAGCGACGTCAGCAGTTCCTCGGTGGCGCCCGTGTAGCGGATGGAGTTGGAGAGGAAGCCGCGCAGTTCGTCGATGAGTTCGAGGGCGTCGTTGATGCCGTGTTCGTGCTGGAGGATGAGGACGTCCCAGGTCACCTGGGGGGTGACGTTGGGGTTGCCGTCGCGGTCGCCGCCGATCCAGGTGCCGAAGGTGAGGGGGCGGGTGGAGTCGGGGATGGTGACGCCGACCCGCTCCAGCTCGGCCGTGAGGTCCTCCAGGACGTCGCCGACCGCGCCGGCGTGCAGTTCGTCCAGGTAGTAGATGGCGTTGCGGGCCTCGTCGGCGGGCTCGGGGCGCACGACGCGCAGTTCGTCCGTCTGCCAGACGAGGTCGATGTTCTCGGCCAGCCGGGTGTCGTGGCGGCGGCGGTCGGAGTCGATGACGGGGGTCTCCAGCAGCGCGGCGATGCGCCGGAGCTTGTTGAGGACCGACCGGCGCGCCGCTTCGGTGGGGTGGGCGGTGAAGACGGGGCGGACGTTGAGGTTCCCGACGGTCTCGCGCACGTGTTCGGGGTCGGCGTCCTTCAGGCGATCGGCCGTACGGGCGAGCAGACCGCCCTCGGCGGCACGGCGTGCCCTCAGCTCACGGCCGCGGTGCACCTGTTCGGTGACGTTGGCCAGGTGGAAGTAGGTGGAGAAGGCGCGGACGAGCTTGGCGGCGGTCTCCAGCTCGGTGCCGCGCAGCAGGTCGGCGGCGGCTTCACCGTCCTCGCGGGTCAGGCGGCGGACGCGCTCGACCAGCTCCAGGAGTTCGGGGCCCTCCTGCCGTACGAGGGTCTCGCCCAGCAGATCGCCCAGGCGCCGGATGTCGGCGCGCAGCTCGCTGCTGACCGTGGTGGTCTGGTCGTCGGCACTGCTCACAGGTGCGGCTCCTTGCAGTGTTGAAGCTCGTCCGGAGGGGAACCCGGGCGGGGGCCCGGCGGCCGGCGAGCCCTCGGGGGCCCTGGCGTCCGGGCGGGATTCAGAGCGGACCGCGCTGTCCGACCGAGTCCAGGATAGGCGTCCGTGCGGGCGCCTCCGGCGACGGGTGCCACTTTTGCGGCACTGAGTGCCACCTGTCCATCGAGCGCGCCCGCTACACCTGGACGCGCAGAGAGGTGGACTCTTGCCGCCCGGCACCGCGCTGCCATACTTACGATGCCGTAGGTTACGGAACCGTAGGGAAAGCCGTCAGGTCGCCCTCGCACGCTGTCACCGTCGGCACTTCCCCCCTCCCTCCCTCCCTCCTCGACCCCCCAGGGGACGCCCATGAGCACAAGGCCCGATGTGATCGAAGACGCGCCGAACGCACACGGTTCGCCAGGTTCCGCGGCGGCCGGCACGCCCGCGCCGTCGGCCACGCTGGGCGGCGAACAGAAGCGTTCGATCGAGCAGATCACGCTGCTCCTCTTCATCACCGTCCCGTTCCTCGCACTCGTCGCGGCGGTGCCGCTGGCCTGGAACTTCGGGGGCGTGAGCTGGCTGGACCTCGGTCTGCTGGTGTTCTTCTACTACCTGGGGTGCCACGGCATCACGATCGGCTTCCACCGGCACTTCACGCACGGTTCGTTCAAGGCCAGACGCCCGCTGAAGATCGCGCTGGCGATCGCCGGCTCGATGGCCGTCGAGGGCCCGCTGGTCCGCTGGGTGGCCGACCACCGCAAGCACCACAAGTTCTCCGACGCCGAGGGTGACCCGCACTCGCCGTGGCGCTTCGGCGAGACGCTCCCCGCACTGCTGAAGGGCCTGTGGTGGGCGCACATCGGCTGGATGTTCGACGAGGAGCAGACCTCGCAGGAGAAGTACGCCCCGGACCTGATCAAGGACCCGGCGCTCCGGGCGATCTCCCGCCAGTTCATCTACTGGACGATGCTCTCCCTGGCCCTGCCGCCGCTGATCGGCGGTCTGGTCACGATGTCCTGGTGGGGCGCGTTCACGGCGTTCTTCTGGGGCTCGCTCGTCCGGGTGGCGCTGCTGCACCACGTGACCTGGTCGATCAACTCGATCTGTCACGCGGTCGGCAAGCGCCCCTTCAAGTCCCGCGACCGCTCGGGCAACGTGTGGTGGCTGGCCGTCCTCTCCTGCGGCGAGTCCTGGCACAACCTCCACCACGCCGATCCCACCTCCGCCCGGCACGGTGTGGAGCGCGGACAGCTGGACTCCTCCGCGCGGCTGATCCGCTGGTTCGAGGTGTTCGGCTGGGCGTACGACGTCCGCTGGCCGTCACGCTCGCGTATCGATTCCAGGCGCAAGACGGGTGAGGAAGGCTCCGAGCACCGGACGGCGGCCGCCGAGGCGGCATGATTGACGCCGTGGCGACCGACTCCAGCAGCACCCCGAGCAACGAGAAGCCGCGGCGTGTGCGCCGCACCCGGATGACGGGCGCCGAGCGCCGGGCGCAGTTGCTGGAGGTCGGCCGGGCCCTGTTCGCCGCGAAGGGCTTCGAGGCGACGTCGGTGGAGGAGATCGCGGCGAAGGCCGGGGTGTCCAAGCCGGTGGTGTACGAGCACTTCGGCGGCAAGGAGGGCCTGTACGCGGTGGTGGTGGACCGTGAGATGAGCCGCCTGCTGGACATGGTGACCAGCTCCCTGACGGCCGGTCACCCCCGCGAGCTGCTGGAGCAGGCCGCCTTCGCGCTCCTGGACTTCATCGAGGAGTACACGGACGGCTTCCGCATCCTGGTCCGTGACTCCCCCATCCCCCAGTCCACGGGATCCTTCGCGTCCCTGATCTCCGACATCGCCACGCAGGTGGAGGACATCCTCGGCCGCGAGTTCAAGAGCCGCGGCTTCGACCCGAAGCTCGCGCCGCTGTACGCGCAGGCCCTGGTCGGCATGGTCGCCCTGACGGGGCAGTGGTGGCTGGACGTACGGCGCCCGAAGAAGGCGGAGGTCGCCGCGCATCTGGTGAATCTGGCGTGGCACGGCCTGGACGGCCTCAACCAGAAGCCGCGGCTGATCGGGCACCGGAAGAGTTGAGCGGGGCGGGGGTGCGTTCTCGGGTGCGGGTGCGTGAGGGCTGGTCGCGCAGCTCCCCGCGCCCCTGAGAACCCCGCCCCGCGCCCCGTGCCGTCCAGGGGCGCGGGGAACTGCGCGAGAAGCCCCACCGGGCCGCACCCGCCGACGAGACCCGCGCCCCCGAGCTGTCAGGCGCCCTCGTCCACATCCCTCGCGCTGAGCGCCAGCTCGTTGTGCACCGTGAAGTACGGCCGCACCCGGGTCCGCCCCCGCCCCTCGTGCGTGAACACCCGCCCCGGCACCAGATCGGTCTTGCGCCGCTCCACCACGTCCCCGCCGATCCGCCCCACCGGCACACCCGCCACCCGCAGGTCCCACAGATCGTGCTCGACCGCGCGCCGGGCCATGACCTCGCCGTACGGAACGGTGAACCGTACCCCCCGCTCCCCCACGACGCGGGCGGTCACGGCGAAGTCGTACGCGGCGTCGGTCCGCGAGACGGCCCGGACCTCGGCCCCCTCCCGCACGGCGTCGGCGGCCCCGTAGAGCGTCGCGGTGACCGTCACCGACTCCTCGCCGACGTCGACGGTGTCGATCTCCGCGTGGGCCGGCCGCAGCCAGGTCCGCAGCGCGAGGAACCCGTCGGCGGTCGGGTAGGGGATCCACGCCCCCACGCCGCCCCGGCCGACGCTCGGTGGACGTCCGACGAGCGCGGCCTGCTCGACCAGCCGTGCGGTCAGCCGCAGCCGCTCGTTCGTGCCGCGCGGCGTGACGTAGCAGTCCCAGCGGCCCTCGGCGAGGGTGTGCTCCGCGGTACGGAGCACCGCCCGCACCTCGGTGCCGGGCGCGTCCGCGCTCGGCAGGACCGGGACGCTGATCTGCCGTTTTCCGGGGTCGCGGCGGAGCCGGGCGACGAGGTCGAGGGGCCCGGCAGGCAGCTCCGCCGGGTCGAGGCGGACGACGAGACCACCGTCGCCGGTGGCGCGGGCGTGCGCGGCGGGCGTGGAAGCGTTCTCCCCGCTGCCGACGGCGGACGCGGCCTTCGCGCGGCGGGGGCGTACGGCCCGGACGGCGAGCCGGCCCAGCCGGGCGATGCCGTCCCGGCGGCGGCGCCGGGAGCCGGCCAGTTCCTCGAAGAGGTTCTCGTAGCGGCGGGCGACGGCGGCCGGCGCGTACGCCTCGGCCTTCGCGAGCGCCTCCTTGCCGAGCCGTTCCCGCAGGGCCCCGTCGGCGACGACACGGTTCAGGGCGTCGGCGTAGGCGTCGACGTCCCCGTCGAGCGGGACGAGGACGCCGTCCCGGCCGTCGGTGATGATCTCGCCGGGGCCGTGCGGGCAGTCGGTGGCGACGACGGGCACCCCGCAGTGCATGGCCTCGACGATGGTCATGCCGAAGGACTCCATGTCGGAGGAGACGGCGGCGACGGCGCCCTTGGCCCACTCGGTCTCGATCGGTGAGACCGCCCCCATGAGGAAGACCCGGTCGTGCAGCCCGAGCCGGTCGATCTGCTCCCGCAGGTTTTCCTTCTGGGGGCCGCGCCCGTAGATGCGCAGGGTCCAGCCGGGGTGGTCGGCGGCCACCTTGGCGAAGGCGTTCACCAGCCGGTCGTACCGCTTGATGGGGATGAGCCGGCCGGCGGCGACGATGACCTGGGAGTCGAGGGTGGAGCGTGCGACGGCGGAGGCGCGGACACCGTTGGGCACGCACACGATGACGGTGCCGACGTGGGGCAGGGCGGCGCGGTACTGGGCGGCGTCGGCCTCGGAGACGGTGACGTAGGCGTCGAGTCCGGCGATGGCCTTCGTCTGGTCGGTGCGCAGCGGTTCGCGGTACTGGTCGAGGCTCAGGTGCTCCTGGCCGACGCGGAGGTAACGGCGGCGGCCGTCGCGGGCGAGGTAGCCGTTGAGGTCCGGGCGGGTGGCGATGACCACGTCGGCCTCGGTGCGGGCGAGGAAACCGCCGATGCGTTCGTCCTGGAGCCCGGTGTAGGGCAGGTTTCCGGTGGCCCCGCTGTACGGGAACATCGTGCCCGGCCGTGCGGTGAGCGGATGGTCGCCCTCGTAGCCGGGGGTTCCCTCCCGCAGGTCGATCAGTGAGGTCAGACGGACGCGGGGGTCGAACTCGAGTGCGGGTTCGGCGCGCGAGCGGTGGACGCTGACGACCTCGACGTCGTGCCGGTCGGCGAACGCGGACGACAGGTTCGCCGTCGAGCGGATGGTCCCACCGATACCGAAGGCGTTGTTGATCAGAAAAGCGATCTTCATATGTGTTTCCCCTGGAAACCGCCCGGGCGCGGGCAGCATCGCGCCCGCGCGACAAACGAAAGAATGAGGGAAAGAAAAGATGAATGAAGGGAGGAACGAGCGAAGGAGGGAATGGGGAAATGAACGGGCGTCGGGGCATCACCCGAACGGGAATCCACGAAGGGACGCGTACACGGACTCACGGCCCGGAAGCGCGTCGCGCGATGGCATCCCCGCCGGACGGCGAAAAGCCTATGCGGCTCGCGTCATGAAGCCCGTCAAACGCGCCGGGAGGCTCAGCGGATCCTCACCGGCACCGGATCACACCTGATCGCGGCGGGCTTGATCGCGAATACGTTCATCCGAAAGGAGAACCCGAGAATCATCTCGCCTGCTCTCGCAGCGAGGGCACTGACCGCAGACCGCGGAATTCCGAAAACCGCCCCTACCGACTACAGGGCTTCGATCGGGGCGGGCCGCAGCGGAATGGTTTCCAGCACGTCCGCCGCCATCCGTGCGGCCGGGCCCGCCGTCCGCGCGGCGATACGCCGGAACGTGTCCTGGGCCTGTCGCGCGGGCCATTCCGCGGGCAGATGCCGCACGGGCAGGCGCGGGTCGGTACGGATGACGCGCAGCCATTCGGCGACGAGCCGCAGCCGGGTGGCGATCGGGTCGGCGTCGGCCAGGTCGGCGGTGGTCCACCGTTTGTCGAAGGCGACGTAGCGCGCGGCCAGGCCTTCCAGGTCCCAGCTCTCGCGGATCATCAGGCCGACGTCGGTGAACGCGTCGGCCCGGGCGTGGAACACCTTCACGTGCGCGTCCAGGCCCAGCTCGGAGACGATCTCCCGTACGTCCACCCGGCCCGGCGCGATCCACAGACCGCTGTAGAGGGCGCCGAATCCGGACCAGGTGAGCCGGGAGCGCAGATCGTGCCGCTGACGCTGCCAGGACTCGGGGAGGGAAAAGCCGAGGAGGGTCCAGGTGCCGTCCCAGTCCTCGTTCACCGCGCCGTCGCGCCAGATGCGCTGTCCGCCGTCGCGCAGTATGTCTCCCGCGTGTGGGGTGAGCCCGAAGAACATCCTCCGGCCGTCCCGCTGCCGCCGCAGCAGTCCCCGGTTCACCATCCGTGTCAGGGTGGACCGAACGGCCTGCTCCCCCGTGCCGACCCGCCCCAGCACGTCGATGATGCTCCCCGAGTACACCCCGAGGTCGCCTTCTCCCAGGTCGAGCACGTGATTGCCGAAAAAGGAGAGCACCAACGACTGCGGCCGCAACTGCGCACCGGCGACATCGACTTCCAGGATCTCGTCCTCCACAGCGGTAAGGGTACGGGGGCTGAGCGGGCCTGGTCAGGGACCGGGCGCCGCGACCGCGGACGGGCGGCACCACCCGGTGCCGGAGCCCCTCGGCGCCGGGGTCGGCCGCGGACCCGGCCTATGGCGGACCCTGTGAGAACCGCCGCCCTCGTGCAGCAGCCGGGTGCGGCTAGGACAACGGGCCCGCCGCAATGGGGACCATCAACTGCCGAGCGCGCCTCACCACCGCAACCGGCGACCGCGCCCCGCAAAGGGGCGCGAGGAACTGCGCGAGAAGCCCCACCGGACCCGCACCCGCACCTCCCCCGCTAGAGCGCGGGCGCAGCCCACCCCGCATCCACCCCCCTACGAAGCCACCCCCTCCTTGGCCGCGCCCTCCCGGAGGGACACCTCGCCGAGTGAGTCCCGGTGGGTCTCGCGGACGAACCACACGGTCGCGGCGGTGATGGCCGCACCCCCGCAGATCAGCAGCGAGATCGGCGTGCTGGACCCCCCGTTGGCCGCCACCAGACTCCCCGCGATCATCGGCGAGAACCCGGCACCGATCAGCGTGGCGAGCTGGTACCCGAGCGACGCCCCGGTGTAGCGCACCTTCGTCCCGAACATCTCGGTGAGCAGCGCCCCCAGCGGCCCGTACATCACGGACTGGGCGAACCCGTGGCCGAGGACGACCGCGAGGATCAGCAGTCCGGGCGACCGGGAGTCCACCAGCGCGAGCACGGGGAAGGCGAGCGCGACGGAGGCGACGGCTCCGGCGAGGACGACCGGGCGGCGGCCGACGCGGTCGGAGAGCGCCGACGCGCACGGCAGCACGACCAGGGCGACGGACGCGGAGACGGTGAGCGCGGTGAGCACCTGCGGCCGGGGGTAGCCGATCCCGGTGGCGTACGCGATCAGGTAGCTGGTCAGCAGCGACTGTGCCGTGAACGCGCCGATACCGACGCACGCGGCCAGCACCAGCGCCCGCGGCCGGCGCAGCACGTCCACGATCGGCAGTCGCGCCTCGGTCCGGTCCTTCTTGACCTGGGCGAAGAGCGGGCTCTCGACGACCTTCAGCCGGACGAAGAGGCCGACGCCGAGCAGGACGACGCTGAGCAGGAACGGCACACGCCAGCCCCACGCGGCGAACTCGTCCCGGGGCATGGCCACGACGAAGGTCACCACGAGCGAGGAGAGCAGGGAGCCGAGGGGTGCTCCCATCTGCGTGAAGCTGGACCACAGTCCGCGCCGCTTCTCGCCGGCGTGCTCGACGACCATCAGCGTGGCTCCGCCCCATTCGCCGCCGATGGCGATGCCCTGGAGCACGCGCAGGGTGATCAGGAGGACGGGGGCCCAGACGCCGATGGTGTCGTACGTGGGCAGCAGACCGATGAGGAAGCTGGCGCCGCCCATCAGGCCCATGGTCAGCAGCAGCATGGACTTGCGGCCGAGCCGGTCGCCGAAGTGCCCGAAGACGATGCCGCCGAGCGGGCGGGCGACGTATCCGGCGGCGAACGTGCCGAACGCGGCGATCGTACCGACGGCCGGGTCGGCGCCCGGGAAGAACAGTTCGCCGAAGACGAGCGCGGCGACGGTGCCGTAGACGAGGAAGTCGTAGAACTCGACGGCCGTACCGAGCAGCCCGGACAGCGCGACGCGGCGCAACTGCTTGGCACGCAGGGCCTGTTCGGTTTGGTCGGGCTGGTCGGCGGAGACGGGGAGGGGGGACGGGGGCATGCGGTTCTCCCTGGAGCGAGGGGGGACGAGGGAGGGAACAACCGCGAAGGTAGGCGCGCACTTGCCTGCCGTCAATATTCTGCACAACATCGACATCGGCGCCACGCCGCCCCCGCCTCGGCATCGACACCGCACCGGCCCCTCCGCCCGCCCCGGCGCCTCAGTCCGCTTCCAGGAACTCCAGCCGGTTCCCCACCGGATCCTCGGAGTAGAACCGCCGGTGTCCCGG
This sequence comes from Streptomyces sp. NPDC057438, assembly GCF_042802995.1. Lineage (NCBI taxonomy): Bacteria > Bacillati > Actinomycetota > Actinomycetes > Kitasatosporales > Streptomycetaceae > Streptomyces > Streptomyces sp. NPDC057438. The sequence goes on along the minus strand of NZ_JBHVDD010000027.1, from coordinate 62,867 downwards.
CAGCTCCTCGTCCCAGATCACGGGCACCCCGTGTCCGGCCAGACGGGCGGCGTAGGCGTCGATGCCCCGGACCCGCAACCCCGGGTGCGCCTTCCGGGGCGGCCGGAAGCCCGGCTCGACCCCGAGGTGCAGGATCGCGGCCCCGGCCCCGAACCAGCACCCTCCCCGCACCGCGAGCGCCGGCGGCTTCGGGATCTCCGTCATGCCGAGGACCCCGACGTAGTACGCCCGCAGCCGGTCCTCCGCGCCGGGCGGGGCGGCGAGGAGGACGTGATCGACGGCGGTGATCACCGGCCCGTCTCCGGCTTGCGGGCGACGACGAAGATGCGGCGGAACGGGAACGGCGTGCCGTGGGCGGTGGGCGGGTAGGCCGCGCGGAGGGCCGCCCGGTACTCGTCGACGAACGGCTCGGCGTCCGCGCCCAGTTCGGTGAGGACCGGCCGCAGTCCCGTACCCCTCACCCAGTCGAGCACCGGGTCCTCGCCCTGGAGGAGGTGGACGTACGTCGTCTCCCACGCGTCGGCCTCGCAGCCCAGGTCCGCGAGGGCGGCGAGGTAGCCGGCCGGGGTGTGGACCGCGTCGTCGTGGCGCAGGGTGTCGCCGAGCCGGTCCTTCCAGCGGGCGGAGTGGGCGAGTTCGCGCATGAGGCGGTGGCTCGGCGAGTCGAAGTTGCCGGGGACCTGGAAGGCGAGGGTGCCGCCGGGGGCGAGGGCGTCGACCCAGGCGGGGAAGCGGTCGAGATGCCCGGGCACCCACTGGAACGTGGCGTTGCTGACGATCAGGTCGTACGCCCTCCCGGGCACCCAGGTGCGGACGTCGGCCGCGGCGAAGTCGATACGGCCGCCGCCCGGGGTGGGCCCCTCGTGGTCGACGTGGGCCCGGTCGAGCATCTCGGGCGAGTTGTCGTACCCGGTGATGTGCGCGGTGGGCCAGCGGTCGGCGAGGAGGCGAGTGACGTTGCCGGGGCCGCAGCCGAGGTCGGCGATGCGGGGATGTGCGGCGGGCGGGTCGGGGACGTGGGCGAGCAGGTCGACGAAGGCGCGGGCGCGGTGGCCGGCGTGCCGCAGGTACTGCTGGGGGTCCCAGGTGGGGCTGGTGGCGGGCATGCAGGTACCTCCTCGTGGATCCATGTCGCTCCTCGCGGACTCCGGCGACATGCGTGCGGGGTGCCGGGTCCCGCTCCGGACGGGTGTCTTCACTCTCATCCGCAACTATCTCGAAGTCAAGAGACTTGACACTAACTGTCTTGATCTCAAGAGACTTCATGTCGACACAACCACTACACTGATCGTCATGGAGGACGAGGTCGATCGGCTGGTCGCAGCGTGGCGCCGGGAGCGCCCCGACCTCGACGTGGAGCCGCTGGAAGTACTCAGCCGGGTGAGCAGACTCGCCCGGCACCTGGACCGCGCGCGCAGGCTGGCGTTCGCCGAGCACCAGCTGGAGCCGTGGGAGTTCGACGTGCTGACCGCGCTGAGGCGTGCGGGGGACCCGTATCAGCTCTCGCCCGGCCAGCTGCTGACGCAGACGCTGGTCACGTCGGGCACGATGACGAACCGGATCGACCGGCTGACGAAGAAGGGCCTGGTCGAGCGGCTGCCCGACCCCAGTGACCGCCGGGGCGTGCTCGTCCGGCTGACGGACGAGGGCCGGGACCGCGCCGACCAGGCGCTCGCCGGGCTCCTCGACCAGGAACGGGCGATCCTGGCCGAGCTGTCCCGCGCCCAGCGGGGCGACCTGGCGGGCCTGCTACGCCAGTTGACCGCCCCGTTCGACAACATCCCCGGCTAGGTCGACCGGTCCGACCCCCGCCCGGCGCGCGAGCGCGACGGCGGCGAGCGTGGAGTGGACGCCCAGCTTGCCGAGGACGTTCTGCATATGGGTGCGGACGGTGTGCGGGGAGAGGAACAGGCGCTCGGCGACGGCCTTGCGCCCCAGGCCCGCCACCATGCACCGGAGCACTTCGCGCTCACGCGGGGTGAGGGACTCGACGAGCCGCTCACTCTCCGTGCGGTGCTTGCGCGCGGCCGTCAACTCCCGCAGGACGCCCGTGAGCAGCGCGGGCGGCAGATGCGTCTCGTCGCGCAGCACGCCCCGGATGACGGTGAGCAGCCGGGACAGCGAGCAGTCCTTGGCGACCCACCCGGACGCGCCCGCCTGGAGGGCCAGTGCGGCCCGGCGCGGATCGTCCTTCTCGGCGAGGACGACGGTCCGTACGCTCGGCTGACCCGAGCGCACGCCCGCCACGAGCGATATGCCGTCCACGAGCCCGTCCTCGCCGCCGTCCGAGACGGCGACGGGCACGGCTGCCGGACGCGCGCCGGGGGCGTGGACGTGGGCCCCCAGGTCGGCGTCGACCAGGAGCACGTCGAACCTGCGCCCCTCGGCCGCCGCACGGTCCAGGCAGCGCAGCGCGGCGGGGCCGCTGCCCGCCGCGGACACGTCGACGTCCGGCTCGGCGGCCAGGGCCGCGGCGAGCGACTCGGCGAAGATACGGTGGTCGTCGACGACCAGTACTCGGATGCGCACCACTGAAACCCCCACTGGTCGGGGGACGGCCGGCGCGAGTACGGCGCCCGAAGCGTGCCCCGGTGTACACCTGGGACGGGGCGTCGCTGCCGCACGGCCGCCGCCGTGCTGAACCGCTACCCCCACTCCGGGCGTCGTACCCGACTGTCTCGCCCCCTGATCAGCACCGGCCCCCACCGGCGCTGTTCATCAGAGTAAGGCCGGGCGGCAGGAGCGGAAGGTAATTTGCAGAACTGTTTGTCCGACACGTTTATGGTGTGCCACATGTTTCGTATCGAGACAGAAGTCGACAGAGAACGAAGCCAATTACTGCTTTCCCGGCTGCGCGCCAGTAACGTCGCCGCCTCGCCGGTCCTCCGCGGCCTGCGCGGGACCCCCGGTGAACGCGAGTCCCCGCTCCAGGTGTGGGCCCTGGACGGAGCGGGCGAGGTCGCCGGCGGCCTGGTCGGCCACACCTGGGCCACCTGGCTGCACGTCACCTACCTCTGGGTCGACGAGCGCCACCGGGGCGAGGGTCTCGGCTCGCGGCTGCTGGCGACGGCCGAACGGATCGCCGTCCGCGACCGGGCCTGCCGCTCCGTCCGCCTGGAGACCTGGGACTTCCAGGCCCCGGAGTTCTACAAGCGGCTCGGCTACGAGGTGGTGTGCGTGATCCCCGACTATCCGCCGGGGATCACCGAGTACACGCTGACGAAAAGGATCGGCTGAGGTCAGGAGAGCCGTCGGGCCCCCGCCGAAGGCACCGCCGTGAAGACTCGGGGAGCGGTGAAGCCGGCCGCGGCGAAGGCCTCCTCGACCGACTTCGTGACCGCGTCCGCGTCGCTCTCCTCGACGAGGACGATCGCGGAGCCGCCGAAGCCGCCGCCGGTCATCCGGGCGCCGAGGGCGCCGGCGGCCAGGGCCGTGTCGACGACGAGGTCCAGTTCGGGGCAGGAGATGCGGAAGTCGTCGCGCAGCGAGGCGTGGCCCTCGACGAGGACGGGCCCGATCGCCCGGGTCTCGCCGGACTCCAGCAGGGAGACCACGCGTTCGACGCGCTGGTCCTCGGTCACCACGTGGCGGACCAGGCGGCGGACCTCCTCCTCGTCGCCGAGGCGGTCGAGGGCCGCGTCGAGTTCGTCGTAGGCGACGTCCCGCAGCGCGTCGACGCCGAGCAGGGCGGCGCCCTTCTCGCAGCCGGCGCGGCGCTTGCCGTACTCGCCCTCGCTGTGGGAGTGCTTGACCTGGGTGTCGACGACGAGGAGCCGCATGCCCTCGGCGGCCAGGTCGAACGGGATCTGCCGCTGGGACAGGTCACGGGTGTCGAGGAACAGGGCGTGGCCCGTCTCGCAGCAGGCGGAGGCCGTCTGGTCCATGATCCCGGTCGGGGCGCCGACGTAGACGTTCTCCGCGCGCTGGCACAGGCGGGCCAGCTGCCAGCCCTTGAGGCCGAGGGCGTAGAGGTCGTTGAGGGCGAGGGCCACGACCACTTCCAGGGCCGCCGACGAGGAGAGGCCCGCGCCCGTCGGGACCGTCGAGGTGAGGTGGACGTCGGCGCCGGTGACGGCCGTGTGGCCGGCCTCGCGCAGGGCCCAGACGACACCCGACGGGTACGCCGTCCAGGCGCGGTCGGCCTCCGGGGTCAGCGCGTCGAGGGACAGTTCGACCACGCCGCCCTCGATGTCGTCGGAGTGCAGGCGCAGCAGGCCGTCCGTGCGCCGGGACACCGCCGCGATCGTGGTGTGCGGGAGGGCGAAGGGCATGACGAAGCCGTCGTTGTAGTCGGTGTGCTCGCCGATGAGGTTCACCCGGCCCGGCGCGGCCCACACTCCCTCCGGCTCCGCCCCGTACAGCTCCTCGAACCGCTCGGCGACGACGACAGCCTCGCTCATCCCCTGACCCTGACCTTTCCGTACTCAACCGACGAACCGGCTCGACCCGTGTGAACTGGCCGGGCCGGCACACTACTTGGCGCCCGTTGGGCGGTCCCGTCCTCTGTGGCCCGTCGGGCGGTGCCGCCCTGCTCGGCGTGCGCCTGGCTACTCGGCGTTCGCCTGCGCGAACTGCCACGCGTCCGCGACGATCCCGGCGAGGTCCGCGCGGGAGGGGTTCCAGCCGAGGCGTGCGCGGGCCGTGTCGGCGGAGGCGACCAGGGTCGCCGGGTCGCCGGCGCGGCGCGGGGCGACGACCTCGGGGATCGGGTGGCCGGTGACCTGGCGGACCGTCTCGATCACTTCGCGCACCGAGAAGCCGTTGCCGTTGCCGAGGTTGCAGATGAGGTGCTCGCCGGGCCGCGCGGCGTCCAGCGCCAGCAGATGGGCGTCGGCGAGGTCGGCGACGTGGATGTAGTCGCGGATGCAGGTGCCGTCGGGGGTCGGGTAGTCGTCGCCGAAGACGGAGATCGCCTCCCGGCGGCCCTGCGCGACCTGGAGCACCAGCGGGATGAGGTGCGACTCGGGGTCGTGGCGCTCGCCGCAGGTGCCGTAGGCGCCGGCCACGTTGAAGTAGCGCAGCGAGACGGCGCCCAGGCCGTGGGCGGCGGCCTCGCCGGTGATCATGTGGTCGACGGCGAGCTTGGAGGCGCCGTAGGGGTTGGTCGGCTTCGTGGGCGCGGACTCGACGATGGGGGTGGTCTCCGGCTCGCCGTAGGTGGCGGCGGTGGAGGAGAAGACGAGCTTGCGCACGCCGGCCTCGCGCATCGCGGCGAGCAGCGCCATGGTGCCGCCGACGTTGTTGTCCCAGTACTTCTCGGGCTTCACCACGGACTCGCCGACCTGCGAGAACGCGGCGAAGTGCAGCACGGCGTCGAACGTGCCGTCGAGCCACTTGGCGGCGTCGCGGATGTCGCCCTCGATGAAGGACGCGCCGGTCGGCACGCCCTCGCGGAAGCCGGTCGAGAGGTTGTCGAGGACGACGACCTCGTGGCCCGCCTCCAGCAGATGCTGGGCGACCACGCTGCCGACATAGCCCGCGCCACCGGTGACCAGGTACTTGCCGCTCATGAACTCGCTACCTCTCGCAGTCGCTCGGCCGCGCGCTCCGGCGGCACGTCGTTGATGAACACGTTCATGCCGGATTCGGAACCCGCGAGGAACTTCAGCTTGCCGGAGGTGCGGCGGATGGTGAAAAGCTCGAGGTGGAGCGCGAAGTCCTCGCGCTGGACGCCCTCGAAGTCCTCCAGCGTGCCGAACGGGGCCTGGTGCCAGGCCGCGATGTACGGGGTTGGAGGCTCACCCTCGCCGAAGATCCGGTCGAAGCGCCTCAAGAGTTCCAGATAGACCTGGGGGAATTCTGTGCGGGCGTCCTCGTCGAGCGCGAGCAGATCGGGCACCCGGCGCTTGGGGTACAGGTGCACCTCGTACGGCCAGTGCGCCGCGTACGGCACGAAGGCGGCCCAGTGCTCGGTCTCCAGCACCACGCGCTCGCCCTCCAGCTCGCTGCGCAGGACGGCGTCGAAGAGGTTCTCCCCGCCGGTGGCGTCCTTGTGGGCCGCCAGCGATTGCAGCATCAGCGCGGTGCGGGGCGTGGTGAAGGGGTAGGCGTAGATCTGCCCGTGCGGGTGCCCGAGGGTCACGCCTATCTCGGCGCCGCGGTTCTCGAAGCAGAACACCTGCTCGACGGCGGGCAGATGCGACAGCTCCGCCGTCCGGTCGGTCCACGCGTCCAGGACGAGACGGGCCTGCTCGTCGGTCAGGTCGGCGAAGGACGCGTTGTGGTCCGAGGTGAAGCAGACGACCTCGCAACGGCCGGAGTCGCCGGCCAGTGACGGGAAGCGGTTCTCGAACACCACGGCGTCGTACGACGAGTCCGGGATCTCGCTGAGCCGGTCGCCCTCGGAGGGGCAGAGCGGACATTCGTTCGCCGGGGGGTGGTAGATGCGGCCCTGCCGGTGCGAGGCGATCGCGACCGAGTCGCCGAGCAGCGGGTCCCGGCGCACCTCCGACGTGGTGACGGTGCGGTCCAGGGGTCGCTTGTCCACCGCGTCACGCACCGTGTCGTCGCGCAGGTCGTAGTAGATCAGCTCACGACCGTCGGCCAGCCGGGTCGAGGTCTTCTTCACGCCGGACTCCCCATCCCACCCATCAAACAGAACCAAACACATCAAAGCACAGGTTCCGACGTTCGTCACCATCACAAACAAACAAAGATCACCAGATGTCAACTGTAGGCTTCGCCGTCCGGCGGTCGGTGAGGACGAGCGTCACGGAGGATGGCTCTGTCGCCGACCTGGCCGCCGATCTTGGCGCAACGCGGTTGGCCCCCGCCGGGCGACCGGCGGGGGTCAACTGCGTTGTGGTCGTCTACTTGGTGGTGCGGTAGGCGCGGTGGATGGTCTGGGTCAGGGTGTTGCCGTCGGCGTCGGTGAGGGCGACGCGAAGGGAGACGGGGCCGGGCTTGGCGGGGCTGCGCAGCTTGAGCAGCTTGCCGTTCACGGCGGTGGTCTTCTTCCAGGTCCTGCCGTCGTCGTAGGAGACGGTGAAGGCCAGCTTGCGCAGCGTGCCGACCTCGGTGGCCGCGCCCTCCAGGCCGAAGGGCACGGTGAGGGTCGTACCGGCCTTGGCGGTACTGGCCGTCGACAGCTTGGGCGTGTAGCGGACGACCGTCAGCGGGAGCCGCCTGGCGGTGTCACCGGGGACGTGGGCCGAGGTGAAGGTCCAGGTGGCGGTCGTCCGCGTGCTGACCGCGTACTGCGCCGGAGCGCGGGAGACGTCCACGGCGAGCTTGTAGGTGCGCTTGCCCGCGGGAACCGTGTACGCGTCGCCGTTGAGCGCGTCGTTCACGGCGAAGATCTTCCGGCCGTCGGCATGGAGCGAGCTTCTGGCCTTGGTGTGATCGGAGGAGCCCAGGTTGCCGACGCCGTCGGAGAACAGCGGGACGTACGCCGTGAAGGTGTCGCCGACGCGTACCGCTTCGGGCCGGTCGAGGACGGCAGCGAGGGGGCCCGAGGGGAGGGTCGGGCCGAAGACGCCGGTGTTGAAGCGCTGGGTGTGGTCCTTGCCCGCCGCGTACGCCCTGGGGACGCCGGCCTGCGTGCTCTCCCACGTCGGCTCGCCCTCGGCGTCGGGGGCGCCGTACTGGCTGGCCTGGTAGAACCACTTGATTCCGTTGGGCAGCACGTAGTCGGTGCCGGTCAGCGGCAGACGACCCGCGGTCGAGTGCTGGTTGTAGAAGCCGCCGTACATCAGCGGTGCGGCGGCGATGGTCGTGGTCTTGCCCTTGACGGGCGCACCGACGACGACCTTGACCTTGGTGAGCTGGGCGCGCTTGACGTTCTTGGTGAAGCCGGACAGGTCGCCTGTACGGTTCCAGGCCAGCCGGTAGTTGACGGACTTGTGGGTCCAGATGCCGTGGTACATCGCGGACACCTCGGCGGCCGGCGCCGGGGCGCCGAGCTGTCCGACGCGGATGCTGCCGAAGGAGGGGACGTCGTACACAGAGGTGTACGGCTTGTTGTTGACGTCGACGTGGAAGAAGAACATGGCGCCCGCGGCTTCGGCCGCGCCGTCCGGCACGGTGATCTTGACGGGCTTCGTCTTCCGGGCGTCCATGACCAGGGTCGTGTCCTTGGTCAGCGCGAACTTCGGGTACAGCAGCACGGACCCTCCGGCGCTGACGGTGCGGAGCACGCCTTCCAGGGCGTAACGCCCCTTCGGCAGACGGATGGTGACCTCGCCGTCCTTCTCGTCGGAGGCCTCCGTCCAGATGTCGTTGTCCAGGCCGTAGATACTCGTCAAGGCGTCGCCGAGCGCCTTGCCCTTGAGGTCGAGGTGCTTGAGGGTCAGGTCGTACGACTCGACCTCGCGGACCACGCCCAGGGAGGTGCGCGCGCTCGTGGTGCCGTCGGCGGTGGTGGCGGTCAGTGAGCCGCCGAAGCTGCCTTCGGCCGTTCCCACGCGGGTGTCGGTGGTCACGGTGGCGGTCGCCTCACCGCCCGCCGGGACGGTGAGCCGCTGCGGGGAGACCGTGAACAGGCCCTCGGCCGCGGGCTTTCCGTCGTTGCCGTAGGCCTCGGTGGCCAGGTCGAGGGTGACCGGCCCGGTGCCCGCGTTGCGGTAGGTGACGTCCTTGGTGACCGGCTGGTCGTCGGTGTGGGGGTACGCCTGTGTCCCGAAGCCCAGCGCGGTCGGACTGCTGGTGAGACGCTGGTCGATCGCCCTGGCGACGTCCACCCGGCCGGTGCCCTGCGTGTACGCGGACGTCGCGGCGGTCGGCTTCGCGGAGGCGGTGAGGGCTGCCTTGATCTGCGGGCCCGTCCAGTCCGGGTGTTCCTGCGCCAGGATCGCCGCGGCGCCTGCCACGTGCGGGGTCGCCATCGACGTACCGCTCATGGAGACATAGCCGTCGGCGGCGGGGTCGCCCATGTTCCCTTCGGCGGCCTTGGCGGCGACGACGTCCACGCCCGGAGCGGTGACGTCGGGCTTGAGGAAGCCGTCGGCCGTGGGGCCTCGGCTGGAGAACTCGGCGGTGGCGTCCCGGCGGTCGACCGCGCCGACGGTGAGCGCGGAGGCCGCGCTGCCGGGGGTGCCGATGGTGCCTTCGCCCGGGCCCTCGTTGCCGGCGGCTATGACGAACAGGGCGCCGGAACTGGCCGACAGGTCGTTGACCGCCTGCTCGATGGGGTCGATACCGAGGGTGTCGGTGCCGCCCAGGCTCATGTTGACGACCTTGGCACCCTGTGCGACGGCCCACTGCATACCGGCGATGACGCCGGAGTCGTCGCCCTCGCCGGAATCGTCGAGCACCTTGCCGACCAGGAGCCGGGCGCCGGGCGCGACGCCCTCGTACGTCGCGCCTGAGGGAGAGGCTGCCCCGGAACCCGCGATCGTCGAGGCCACGTGCGTGCCGTGCCCCGCTCGGTCGACGGTGTCCGCGGCGGCGGAGAAGTTCTTCGCTTCGTCGACCCTGCCCTTGAGGTCCGGGTGCGTGGCGTCGATGCCGGTGTCGAGGACGGCGACCCTGACTCCCTTGCCGTCGAATCCCGCCGCGTGTGCCGCGGGCGCTCCGATCTGCGCAACGCTCCTGTCCAGGGTCGCCTTCACCTTCCCGTCCAGCCAGATCTTCCTGACCTTCGCGGAGCCGGTACCGCTGGTGAGGGTCTCCCACAGGTCCGCGCCCTCGGACTTGCGGGCGCGTACGGCGTCGCCGTTGATGCTCGGCAGGTCCCGCCGGACGGTCGCGCCCGCGCCGCGGAACGCGTTCGCCGACAGGGACGTGCCCTTGTCGTAGGTGACGATCAGCGGCAGGTCGGAGCGGCGGGCGTCGTCGTAGCGCGAACTCACCAGTCGCGTCACGTCGAACAGTCGCCGGTCGGCGGTCCCGTTCGCGATCAGCGGTTCGGCGTCGCGCGGCAGGACGTACGCGTGGCCCGCGGCCTGCTGGACGCGGAAGGCCATCCCCTCGCGGCCCTCGGCGGCCGTCACGCCGGTCACCTTGCCCTCGGCGTCGAGGGTCACCCGGTCGCCGGTGACGAGGGTGACGGTCCTTGCGGGGGCGCCGGTGCCGGTGGAGGGCGCGGCCTTGGCGCTGTCGGGCGTGCTCGCCAGCAGCCCCGCGCCGAGCGCCGCCGCCAGGGCGGCCGCCAGCGGGACGGTGGTGACCGCTCGTTTCCTGCGCTTGTGCGACTTCAACTCAAGCCTTTCGACATGGTTCATGGCGATTCACTCGCCGAATCGGGGCAGCATCGGGGCGCGGCGGAGCGACGCTGTGGCCGCTCGGCCGCGTACGGAGAGAGAACTGCGAGGAGGATCGGGTCGGACGAGGCGCTCGGACAGATGTCAGACGAGGCGCTTGCGACCCCAGAGGATGACGAACGCCGCGATGCCGGCGGTCAGGGCCAGCAGGATCGAGGCGCCGAGCCACTGCATGGAGGACATCTGGGAGATCGGGATGTAGTCGACCGACCAGCCCACGACCTGCGCCTTGTCCAGGCAGGCGTCGCGGGCCTTCTCCGTCTGCTCGGCACAGCTGCCCCAGCCGATGAGGTCGCCGGAGGCGGTGAGGTAGAACTCGTCCAACTGGTGGGCGCCCTCGGGCATGTTCGGCGCGGAGTCGTTCCCGACACCGTTGTGGGTGGTGACCGTGATGACGTTCCCGAGGGACATCCTGAAGTACGACCAGACCACCTGCAGCGCGACGGCGAAGCCCAGGGTGACGACCATGGACAGCAGGGTCCTGCGCAGCAGCATGCCGATCGCCACGCCACCGACGACGGTGAGCAGGGTGAGCGCCACGGGCACGGGTCCGCTGTTGTCGAACCCGGCCGGGTCGGCCCACGTCAGGGCATACGACGACGACCTGACCGGCGACCACCACCAGGTGAACGCGGCGGAGACCGCCGTGGTGCACACCACGACCACGAGCGCGCTCATACCGAGCTTGGTGGCGAGCCAGCGGACGCGGCTGGCGGACTGCGCGTTGACCAGCTTGGCGGTGCCGCTCTCCAGGTCGCCGGCGAGGAGCGGCCCACCGAGGAAGACACCGATCAGGACGGGCAGGAGCCCGAGCAGTCGGGCGGCCGAGTTGAGCGGACCCTGGTCGAACTTGTCCTCCCAGCCTGGCTTGAGGTCGGGATAGCCGTACCCGTCGAGGTACGTGATCATTTGCTGGCGTTGGTAGACGATCACCGCGACGGTGATCGCGGTGGCGGCCAGCATCGTCCAGTAGGCGGCGCGGTGCTGACGCCAGACGAGCCAGTTCATCCCGCTGAGCCGGAGGCCGCGGCCACGGCCGGTCTCCGCGGCGGCGGAGTCGTAGGAGGTGCTGTCGGTGCTGGTCATCGTGCTCATGCCGCCACCGCCTGCGGGGCGACGTAGGAACTGGGACTGATCAGCGGCGGGGCTTCGGGCGAGCGCAGATAGGCGAGCAGGAGCTCCTCCAGGTTCGGGGTGCCGGCCTCCCACGGGCCGCCGGTGACCGGTCCGTCGGGGCGTATCAGTGAGGTGAACTGCCGCCCGCTGGTGCGGGTCTCGACCACGGTGTGGTACGCCAGCTCCGGGGGCGTCCGCCCGTCGGAGTGGACCCCGGTCAGCACGGCGTGGGAGGTGCGCAGTTCGTCGACCTCACCGGCCAGGCGCAGCCCGCCGCCCGCGATGACCAGCAGGTAGTCGCAGGTGTTCTCCAGCTCGGCGAGCATGTGGGTGGACATCAGCACGGTGGTGCCGCGCTCGGCGGCTTCGGCCAGCAGGGTGCCCATCAGCTCGTGGCGGACCAGCGGGTCGAGGTCGGACATCGGCTCGTCGAGGAGCAGTAGGTCGGGACGCTTGCCGAAGGAGACGGCGAAGGCCACCCGGGTGCGCTGGCCGCCGGAGAGTGTGCCGATCTTCGCGTCGAAGGGCACGTTGCCCGCGCGGACGATGTCCTCGGCGGCCCGCTGGTCCCAGCCGGGGTTCAACTCTCGCCCCATCCGCAGAGTCTCGGCGACGGTGAAGCGCCGGAACAGGGGCTTCTCCTGGGCGAGGAACGCGGTACGCCGAGTGGCCTCCGCGGACTCCGGGGCCGCGCCGAACACGCGCACGGTGCCGGTGGTCGGCTTCAGCAGGTTGGCGGCGATGGCCATCAGCGTGGTCTTGCCGGCCCCGTTGGGACCCACCAGACCACAGATCCGTCCGGCCGGCAGCCGGAAGGAGCAGTCCCGCAGCGCCCAGCCCCGGCGGTACTTCCGGCCCACCCCGCGGGCTTCTATCGCGGACGTGTCCGCCGGCCCCCCGTAGCCCGTCTCATAGCTCGTCATGCGTGTCCCCTTGGTCCCATTGTTGCTGTTGTCGCCGTTCACGCGTGTCCGGCGGCAGGCTCGGTCCCGGCGTACCGCTGCTCCATCACCGACGTGACCAGAGCGGTCACGTCGTCCTGCTCAAGACCCGCCTCGCGGGCCCGGTCCATCCAGCTCTCCAGCTCGCCGCGCAACGGCGAATCCGCCGCCGCCTGCGGACGAGCCAGCGACTGACGCACGAACGTCCCCACTCCCGCCCGCGCTTCGACCAGCCCCTCCCGCTCCAGCTCGCGGTACGCCTTGAGCGTGGTGTTGGGGTTGACCGCGGAGGTCTGGGCGACCGCCTTGGCCGTGGGCAACTGGTCGCCGGGCCCGAGTACGCCGAGCCGCAGCGCCTGCTTGGTCTGCTGAACGATCTGCTGATAGGCGGCGACCCCGCTCCGCCTGTCGATGCGGAACTCCAACGCCTTCACCACCATTTCACTAGTCGACTAGTGAAATGATGATGGGGCACCGATCGCGAACCTGTCAAAGCCCACAGGTCGGGGCGCCGGGACGGCCCGTCAGGCCGCCATCGGCCCATCGGGCACCTCGACCGGTTCGATGACGCCGTAGGCACGCCCCTGACCTCACCCGTCCGAGACTCCGAGCGACCGACCGGCACCGGCTCCACCGACCCGGACGCGCCCCTGGACCCCCCCCTCCCTTTGTGCTCAGCTCACCCGCGTCCTGGAGCCCGCCGAAGCGGATCACATCACCGTGCGCGTCATCCCCTTCGACCTGGACGGCTCCGCCGGGGCCACGAGCGGCATGACCTACGGGGGCGGGCCGGTCGCCAAGCTGGACACGGCATTGCGTGACACCCCCCATGGCACGGCCTTCATCGATGCCGAGGCCCAACTCGGCGCACTTCGAACGCTTCTCCGTGGAGTAGAAGCCGTGTCACTGGCCCCCGAGCGTTCGCGCGACTTCATCCACAGGCTGGTGAAGGAACTGTGAGGCAGCCCATGACGGCCCCCGACAACTGAACGACGTGGAGCAGTTCGGCTCGATCACACCGGGCGACCTCGGGCTGCGCGACGACGTCCTGGGACCGCTCAACGCGGCCGTCGAGAAGGCCGCCGGTGAGCACGGGGACACCTTCGTCGGCCTCTCCGACTCCACCCGGAACCACAGCGTCTGTGACGCGGGCAGGTGGGTCGAGGGCCTCTTCACCAGCCTGGAGCCGTTCCAGGTGGCCTTCGTCCACCCCAACGCCAAGGGCCACGCGAACGCCGCCGACCACCAGGTCTCCGTGGCGATCCTGAACGCCGTGGGCGTGAACTGATCCGCATCCGGCATCCCCGGGGAGCCGCATCGGGCCGACAGCCTGATGCGGCTCCCTCATGCCGTCGCGGCGCCCGAACCCGGCCGGCCAGGCGCCGCCGCCCTACGCCTCCGCCCCCGCCCCCGCCCCCGCCCCCGCCCCCGCCCCCGGCGGACCGTGCGGCACCGGCCCCGCCCGGTCCAGCAGGCCCGTGCGGGCCGCCAGGGCCGCCGCCTCCAGGCGGGAGCCCACCCCCAGCTTCATCAGCACGCGCTGGACGTGCGTGCGGGCCGTCGACGGGGCGATGCCCATGCCCGCCGCGATGAGGCGGGTGTCCTCGCCGTCCGCGACCCGCACCAGGACCTCGACCTCGCGCGGGGTCAGCATCTGGAGCAGCCGCTGGCCCTCGTCGTCCGGCTGGGCCGCCGGGTTGAGGAGTTCGCCGAACGCGCTCTGCAGCAGTTGCGGCGCCACCGCCGCCTCCCCCGCGCGGGCCTTCATGATGGCCCGCTCGACGCCCTCGATGCGTTCGTCGTGCCGCACGTAGCCGGAGGCCCCCGCGGCGAACGCGGCCGCGATGCCGCGCGGGTTGGGCACCGGGCCGAGCACCACCACCGCCACCTGCGGGCGTTCGCGCTTGATCTTCACCACCGGGTCGAAGATCCCCGGCTCGGCGGGTGCCGCCGTGCCGAGCAGGCACACCTCGGGTGCCCTCGTGATCACCAGATCCGCCGCGCCCGCGGCCGGCGCCGCCGCCGCGAGCACCCGGTGCCCGCGCAGCTTCAACGCCGAGGCCAGCGCCTCGGCCAGCAGTCGGTGATCGTCGACCACCATGAGCCGGACTCCCATCGAGTCACCCCACCCCCCAGTCCCCCCAGATGGTTGCCAACTATGGCCGCCCACTGGTCCTCACGGACAGAAGCCCCCCGACTTCCCCGTCGGCTCCCCGCTGTTCATGCCCCCGGAAGCTACACGCTTGTTCGACGTTGCGCTCCCCCTACCGGAGAGAAGTGCCCGGATTACCGAAATTCCCTCCCATTCGAGAGGGATGCGGGATACGTGCACGGCCCCGCCCCTGAGCTGGGGCGGGGCCGACGACGGAGATCGAGGGGGCGCGTGGGGTTACTTCACCCCGAAGCCGAGCGCCGTGTACTCCTTCTCGTCCTTCGAATACGGCTTGCTGACCAGTTCCGAGCCGATGAACCACCGTCCGTCGGTGTAGAGCATCTCGCTCAGCGTGGGCGTCATCCCGCTGATCGCGCGGAGCACCGACTCGGAGGACGGGGTCTCCAGGAGCTTGGTCTGCTTCAGCGTCTTGCCGTCGATGGAGACGATCTGGGCGCCCTTGTCGTACGGGCCGTCCTTGTAGGCGATGATGTTCGGCCCGTCCATCCGGATCGGGAACAGGTCGTAGTCGTCGCCCGCGTCGACCCGGTCGCCGGTGGACTTCCCCGTGGCGAGCGAGAAGGAGACGATCTCGTTGGTGGAGCTGTACGAGCCGGTGCCGTCGTGGTTCTTGGTCGGCATGTACACCTTGTCGTTGCCGACGTAGATGCCCCGGCAGGCCCAGACGCCGCGGACGGGGCACTCGTAGTCGTACTTGTCGTCCGGGATGGAGATCTTGGCGCGCAGCTTGCCGCTGTCGTCGAGCGAGAAGATGTCGGTCGTACCGGTCAGCGGGACGTCGCTGCCGGTCACCACGCCGAAGACCACCGGCTCGGTGGAGATGATCTTGGCGCGCTGGATGCCGGAGGGCACCTTGTAGGTCCACTTGACGCTGCCCGACCTCGGGTCGAGCAGCTGGATCTGGAAGGTCTCGCTGCCGTAGTCGCCGCACTTGCGGACCGCGATCAGCTGGGCGCCGCCCGCGTAGCCCTCGTCGGTGCACTCGCCGACCTTGGGCGACCACAGCACCTTGCCGGAGTTGACGTCGAACGCGGCGCCGCCGCCGTAGCCGCCGGCCGCCGCGACCGTCGTACCGGAGATGGTGACCTCGCCGAACGGCACCTTCTCGCCGCTCGTGTCGGCGCTCTTGGTCCACACCTCCTTGCCGGTCTCGACGTTGAACGCGGTGACCTCGGTGCAGGGCTGGCGGTCGTCGTTGTTCTTGCGCTTGGCCGACTCGGTCACCACGACGGCGATGCCCTCGGTGGTGATCTCACGCGAGCCCGCGCAGGTCTGACCGGCCAGGTCCAGCGTCCACTTGGTCTTGCCGCTGTCCGGCTCATAGCCGACGATCTTGTTCAGGGCCGACTTGGCGTAGGTCGTCTTCGTCAGCCAGGAGCCCTTGACGCTGTCGATGGTCAGCTTTTCCTTGACCTCGTGCGCGGGCACCTGGAAGAGGATCTTCGCGGCGGCGCTGCCGGGCGCTTTCTCCTGCGCCTCGGTCGGCACCTCCACGCCACCGGACGAGGAGCCGCCGGACGCCGACGAGCCGCCGTCGTCCCCCTTGGTGTCGTCCTTGCCGCCGGTCGTGCCCTCCGAGCTGGCGGTGTCGTTCTTGCCGCTGTCGTCGTCCCCGCTGGTGGAGGCGTAGAAGACACCGCCGCCGACGATCAGCGCGATGGCCGCGACGGCCGCCGTGATGATGATCGCCGTGGAGTTGACCTTCTTCTTGCCGGCCGGCTGCCCCACCTGCGGGTGCATCGCCATGGTCGGCGGCTGGTAGCCGTAGGGGGCGGGCGGGGGCTGCTGTCCGTAGGGACCGGGTGGCTGCTGCCCGTACGGGCCGGGCTGCGGCTGGCCGTAGGGGCCCGGCTGGCCGGGCTGGCCCGGGTAGCCGTAGCCGGGCTGCGGCGGGGGCGTCTGCGGGTAGCCGTAGCCGGGGCCCTGTGCGGGCGGGGGGCCCTGCGGGGGCTGGGCCGGCGGGGTCTGCTGCGCCGGGGGTGCCTGCGGGGAGCCGTAGCCCTGGCCCGGCGCGGGCGGGCCCTGCGGCGGCGGGGTCGGGGCGCCGAAACCGCCGGGCGGCGGGGGCGTGGGCGCGCCGAAACCGCCCTGGGGCGGGGTGTCCTGCGGGGGCTCGGCGGGCGGCTGTCCCTTGTCCAGTGACGGGGGCTCGGCGGGCGGCTGGTTCGGGGGCGGGCCGGGCGGCTGGTTCGGGGGCGGGCCCGGCGGCTGGTTCGGCGGGGGCGGCGGCTGCGTCATGACGTGAATACCTCGAAGCGGATAGCGGAGGACGGAAGAGGGACGAAGGGGGAGGTCGACCGGGTCACGGCGGAGCCGGGCGGCGGTGGCGGCCACGGAGCACGGGACGGGTACGGTTCGCCGTCCGCGTCGGCGGCCGGCACGGCGCCGGTCCGTGGCCCGCGGCGGGCGCGCGCGTCACTTGCCGTAGGCCAGCATCAACTTCTCCTTCGCGTCGTCGACTCCGGTCAGCAGGGTGGTGGAGATGTAGAAGCGCCCGTCCACGTAGTCGACGGCCTTCGAGTAGAAGGAGCCCTCGATCTCCGCGGCGCTCGCCGGCATCTGGAGGAGCCTGGTCGCCTTGGGGCCGCTGCCGGCGGCCGGGACGGACACCACCTGGCCGCCCGCGTCGCGCGTGGGCTCCACGTACGCGAGGAGCTTGCCTCCCTCGGCCCTGAGCGGGACGATCTCCGCGTCGGCGGAGGGCGACTTCAGGCGCCACTTCTCCTTGCCGGTCGCGAGGTTCAGGGCGACGACCTCGTTCGTGCCGTCCTTCTCCTCGGTCGGCAGGTAGAGCGTGTTCGCGTCGGCCGCGACGGCCGTGCAGCCCGCCAGGTCACGGGTGAGGATGCCGCCGTCGCAGTCGGGCGCGAACGAGTCGTCGGAGTCGACCTGCGAGCGGGTCGAACCGTCGGCCTTGAGGGTGGAGATGTTCCAGGTGTTCTCTTCCTCGTTGGTGAGGTAGAGCACGATCGGGTCCACCGAGTAGGCGTGTTCGACCTTCCAGCCCTTGGGGATCTTCCGCGTCCACTTGGCCTTGCCGGTCCTCGGGTCCAGTTCCTGGACCTCGTCGTGCTCCTTGTCGGTGGTCACCGCGCAGGAGGAGACGGCGATCAGCCGCGTGCCGCCCGCGAACCCGGCCGGGTAGCAGGACTGGCCGTAACTCTTCTTGTCGAACAGCTTCTTTCCGGTGTTGACGTCGTACGCCGTCCCGGACTGCGAGCGGCCCACCATGAGCGTGTCCCCGGTGACGGACAGGCCGACGCTGATGGCGCTGTCGAACAGCTCGCCCTCCTCCACCTCCGCCGACCAGCCCTTGTCACCGGTGTTCAGGTCGATCTGCTGGAGCTGGTCGCACTCGGCGTTCTTCGAGGTGTTCTTCTGGTACGCGACCACGACCCGGTCGTCGGCGGTCGCCTTCGGGGTGACCGCGCAGATCTTGCCGGGGAACTCGATCGGGTCCCAGGCGGGGTCCCCGTCGGACACGTTGTAGCCGAACAGCTGCTTGTACGCGGGCTTCACCGCGACCTTGTCGGTGACCCACAGGCCGGGGGCGCTCGCGCCGGAACCGGGGGCGTCGGGGGCGCTCTTGTACCAGAGCACCTTCGCCTCACCGGCCTTGACGTCCGCGTTGAGGTCGGAGATGTCGAGGTCCTCGCCGCCGTCGCCGCTGCCGTCACCCTCGTTGACGGGCCCGGACGGCGCGTCCGAGGGCTTGTCGTCCTCGCTCGGGCCCGTGCTCTCCTTGGCCACCGGCTTCTTCTCGTCGTCGTCCCCGAGACGCGTCACCGCGAACACCGTGCCGCCGATCACGAGCAGCGCGGCCACGGCAGCGCCGATGATCATCGCGGGCTTGCCCTTGAACGGGCTCTTGGAACCACCGCCACCGGCCGGCGGCGGGGTGGGCGAGCCCGGGTACTGCGCCTGCGGGTAGCCGTAACCGGCCTGCGGCGCCGGGTTGTACGGGCCGGGCTGCGCGTAGGGGCCGGACTGCGGCGGCTGCCCGTACGGGCCGGGCTGGGTGTACGGGCCGGGCTGCGCGGGCTGCTGCTGCTGGGGGTAGCCGTAGCCGGGGCCCGGCGCGGGCGGGCCCTGCGGCGGGGGCGTCTGCGGGTAGCCGTACGGCTGTTGCGGCGGTTGCGGTTGTGACGGCGGCGGCGGTCCCTGCGGTGCTCCGTAGCCGCCCTGCGGCGGCTGATCGGGTGGCTGAACCATCAGCGCTTTCCCCCTGTTCGCTGCTTTCGAGCCACCCGTGGTCACGCGTGGTGTCGCTTCTCAGACTGTGAAGACTCTTCTCAGACGGCTCTTTCTATCACTGCGACGCGCCTTCGCACGGGGCCGGTCGCTCCCCTGTTCCCAAGGGAGAACCGGCCCGTAATGCCTCCGTTACGCTCCTTCACGCCCCCTTCACGGGACGCACGCCCCATACCCCGCAAGCCCTCCGCGCCCCGAAAGGGGCACCGGGAACTGCGCGAGCAACCACGATCAACCCGCACCCGGCATCGAACGTCAGCCCTCACCGCGTTCCCCCGCACCCTCGCGGAGCGCTACGCGTCGTCGGCCAGTTCAAGCCACCGCATCTCCAGTTCCTCCTTCTCCCCGGCCAGCGCCCGCAGTTCGGCGTCCAGCTCCCCCACCTTCGCGAAGTCCGTCGCGTTCTCGGCGATCCGCGCGTGCAACTTCGCCTCCTTCTCGGAGACCTTGTCCAACTGCCGCTCGATCTTCTGCAGTTCCTTCTTCGCGGCCCGCGCGTCGGCGGCGTTGCGCTGTGCGGCTTCGCCGGCGGCGGGCTTCACGGCGATCCCGGCGGAGGCCGCGGCGGCCTCCTCCATGGCGTGCCGCCGCTCGATGTACTCGTCGATCCCGCGCGGCAGCATCCGCAGCGCCGCGTCCCCGAGCAGGGCGAACACGCGGTCGGTCGTGCGCTCGACGAAGAACCGGTCGTGGGAGATGACGATCATCGAGCCGGGCCACCCGTCGAGCAGGTCCTCCAGCTGGGTGAGGGTCTCGATGTCGAGGTCGTTCGTCGGCTCGTCGAGGAAGAGGACGTTGGGCTCGTCCATCAGCAGCCGCAGCAGCTGCAGCCGGCGCCGCTCACCACCACTGAGGTCGCTGACCGGGGTCCACTGCTTCTCCTTGTTGAACCCGAAGGTCTCGCAGAGCTGTCCCGCGGTCATCTCGCGCCCCTTGCCGAGGTCGACGCGGTCGCGGATCTGCTGCACGGCCTGGAGCACCCGCAGGTTCGGGTCCAGCTCGGCGACCTCCTGGGAGAGGTAGGCGAGCTTGACCGTCTTGCCGGTGACGATCCGGCCGGCGGCCGGCTGCTTCTCCCCCTCGCTGCGCGCGGCCTCGGCCATGGCCCGCAGCAGGGAGGTCTTGCCGGCGCCGTTGACGCCGACGAGGCCGATGCGGTCGCCCGGCCCCAGCTGCCACGTCAGGTGCTTCAGCAGCACCTTCGGGCCGGCCTGCACGGTGACGTTCTCCAGGTCGAACACGGTCTTGCCGAGCCGGGAGGAGGCGAACTTCATCAGCTCGCTGGTGTCGCGCGGCGGCGGCACGTCCGCGATCAGCTCGTTGGCCGCCTCGACGCGGAAGCGCGGCTTCGACGTACGGGCCGGGGCGCCGCGCCGCAGCCAGGCCAGCTCCTTGCGGACCAGGTTCTGCCGCTTGGTCTCCTCGGTGGCGGCGATCCGCTCGCGCTCGGCGCGGGCGAAGACGTAGTCGGAGTAGCCGCCCTCGTACTCGTAGACCGAGCCCTTCTGCACGTCCCACATCCGGGTGCACACCTGGTCCAGGAACCACCGGTCGTGGGTGACGCAGACGAGCGCGGACCGGCGCTCCCGCAGGTGGTTCGCGAGCCAGGAGATGCCTTCCACGTCGAGGTGGTTGGTGGGCTCGTCGAGGACGATCAGGTCCTGCTCCTCGATGAGCAGCTTGGCGAGCGCGATGCGCCGCCGCTCGCCGCCGGAGAGGGGGCCGATGACGGTGTCGAGGCCCTGCGGGAAGCCGGGCAGGTCGAGGCCGCCGAACAGCCCGGTGAGTACGTCCCGGATCTTGGCGTTGCCCGCCCACTCGTGGTCCGCCATGTCCCGGATGACCTCGTGGCGGACGGTGGCGGCGGGATCGAGGGAGTCGTGCTGGGTGAGCACGCCGGCGTGCAGGCCGCCGGAGTGGGTGACCCGGCCCGTGTCGGCCTCCTCCAGCTTGGCGAGCATCCGGATCAGGGTGGTCTTGCCGTCCCCGTTCCGCCCCACGACGCCGATCCGGTCCCCTTCGGAGACGCCGAGCGAGACCCCGTCGAGCAGGGCGCGGGTGCCGTACACCTTGCTGACGTTCTCGACATTGACCAGGTTGACGGCCATTACTCTCCTGCCACGGGGACGATCGACCCTCCAGGGTAGTCGGCGGGGCGGAGGGGGCGTGACGGGCGCCCGGGCCGGGGCGAGCGGGACGTCCCCCGCGTCCGGCAGCGGCCCGCCCGCGGCGACGGCGGCGACCGCCGGGGTCAGCCAGAACCTCACGAAGGCCCAGCGGTGCCTGGCCTGCCCCACGAGGTGCCGAGGGACACTGCGGGTCCGGTGGGGCTTGTCGCGAGGCCGCGCGCCCCGGGGGCGTGTCCACCCGGGGCGCACGGCGTTCGTGCGAGACCCGGGCGGCGCCGGTGTGGTTCGTGCACGGCGTGATGCCGTCGGTGTCTCGGCGAGGAAGACGGCCGGGACGGCGTTCGCGTTGGCCGGCCGGCGCGACTCTTCCGCGCCGGCTCACGCGGGACGGGCTCCCGCCGGGCCCCCGCGCCCCGCGCGCTCCACCAGCAGCCATCCCCCGAGGGTCATCGCCACCGCCGCCGGCGCGCTCACCGGCACGGCGATCAACAGCGCCGTACGCCCCTCGAACAGGCCGCCGAAGCCGACCATCGACAGCCCCAGCACCCCGAAGAGGCAGAGCACGACCCCGAGGGCGGCGGCCGCTCCGGCGTACGCAGTCGGCCCGTGCGCGCTCCCGCGCGGGCGCGGGACGGTGGCGTGCGCCGCGGGCCGCTCGAAGCGCCGGAAGGCCGCGACGAGCACCGCCGTCAGGACGGCCGCGGCCGCGATACGCGGGGGCAGCTGGGCCCACCAGGCGCCCGCCGCGGGCGCGGGCAGCGGCACCCGCAGCGCGAGCAGCACGCCGTAGACCCCGAGCATGGCCGACAGGTGCCACAGGAACGCGGTCATCGAGACGCCGTTGGCCGCCACGACCGCCCGCCACACCCTCGGCCGCTCCAGCCACCGCCCGGCCGGTCCGCGCAGCCACTCCACCGCGCCGACGAGCCACAGCCCGTGGCACAGCAGCGCGAAGGTCGGCGGCGCCATGTTGGACACCTTCTCGCCCGGCATCCCGACCATCGACAGCGGATACGGCCCGTACGCCACCAGCAGCGCGGCCCCCGCGAGCCCGGCCCCGGCGAGCAGGTACGGCCGGGTCAGCCGCCCGTCGGCGCGCAGGAACCCGAGCTGGTGCACCGCGAGCCACACGAAGGCGAAGTTGAGGAACTCGACGTACGGCACGTCGAGGGCGAAGCGCAGCACGTCGACGGCGCCCGCCGCCGCGACCAGCGCCCCGAACGCGGCCCACCCGTACCTCTCGTGCAGCCTGAGCAGCGGCGGGGTGAAGGCGACCATCGCGAGGTAGATGCCGATGAACCACAGCGGCTGCGCGACCAGCCGCAGCGCCACGTCGAGCAGTCCGCCGCCCCGACCCGCGAGCTGGAGGAGGACGGCCGCGACACCCCACACCCCGATGAACACCATGGTGGGCCGCAGGAGCCGCTGGAGGCGGGCGCGGAGGAAGGCGGGGTACAGCGAGTCGCCGTCCGGGTGGCGGCGGCTGAGCGAGCGGTAGGACAGGGCGTGCGAGAAGCCGCCGACGAAGAAGAACACCGGCATGATCTGCAGGGCCCAGGTGAGGATCTGCAGGCCCGGCTCGACGGCGAGGAGGTTGCCCACCTCGACCCGGCCGCCCTCCCCGCCGCCGGTGGTGACCGCCGCCATCAGCCAGTGGCCGAGGACGACCGTGCCCAGGGAGGCGACGCGGAGGAGGTCGACGTACCGGTCACGGGTGGACGGGGTGGCGGCGGCGAGTTCGCTGGCGCTCGCACCGGCATGCACGGTTGCACTCATGGGAGTACGGTCGCGCCGGCGCCCGGTCGGGCGTCAGCGCTCCCGTACTCAACTGCCCTCTGAGTACCTAGGCCTGGGCGTTACGGACCACGGTCGCCCCCGGCGCGGGTGAGACGGCGACCCTCGCCGTCCGGCACGTGCCGGACGCGAGCAGCCCTTCGGCGACGGTGCGCGCCGCGTCGGCGTCCCCGGCGAGGAAGGCCGTGGTCGGGCCCGAACCGGAGACGAGCGCGGCGAGCGCGCCGGCCGCGCGGCCCGCGGCGAGGGTGTCGGCCAGCTTCGGGAAGAGCGAGAGCGCCGCGGGCTGGAGGCCGTTGGAGTCCGGCAGGAAGGCCGCGAGCGCGTCGGCGTCCCCCTTGGCGAGCGCGTCCAGCAGCACCTGGGAGGCGACGGGCTCGGGGACGACGTCGTCCGCGTGCAGCCGGTCGAACTCGCGGTAGACGGCGGGCGTGGAGAGCCCGCCGTCGGCGACGGCGAACACCCAGTGGAAGGTCCCGCCCACGTCGAGGGTCCGGAGCTGCTCGCCCCGGCCGGTGCCGAGGGCCGCCCCGCCCACCAGACTGAACGGCACGTCACTGCCCAACTCGGCGCAGATGTCGAGGAGTTCGTCGCGCGAGGCGTGCGTGCCCCACAGCGTGTCGCAGGCGAGGAGCGCGCCGGCCGCGTCGGCGCTGCCGCCGGCCATACCGCCGGCGACCGGGATGTCCTTGGCGATGTGCAGATGGACGGCCGGCTCGACGCCGTGGCGTTCCGCCAGCGCGAGCGCGGCCCGCGCGGCCAGGTTCGTCCGGTCCAGGGGGACCTGGTCGGCGCCGGGGCCCTCGCAGGTGACGGTCAGCTCGTCGGCGGGGGTCGCGGTGACCTCGTCGTACAGCCCGACGGCGAGGAAGACGTTGGCCAGGTCGTGGAAGCCGTCGGGCCGGGCGCCGCCGACCGCGAGCTGCACATTGACCTTGGCGGGGACGCGAACGGTGACGCTCACGACTGGTGGTGCTCCTCGGTGTGGTTGCTGTCGTAGGTCCTGGTGCCGGTGCTGGTCCCGGTGCCGGGGGTGTCCTCGGTGACGCGGTGCTCGGCGATGGCGGCGAACTCCTCGACGGTCAGCGACTCACCGCGGGCCTGCGGGGAGACACCGGCGGCGACGAGGGCGGCCTCGGCGGCGGCCGCGCTGCCGGCCCACCCGGCGAGGGCGGCCCGCAGCGTCTTGCGCCGCTGGGCGAACGCCGCGTCGACGACCGCGAACACCTCCCGCTTGGCGGCGGTGGTCTTGACCGGCTCGGTCCGGCGGACCAGCGAGACGAGCCCGCTGTCGACGTTCGGCGCCGGCCAGAAGACGTTCCGCCCGATCGACCCGGCGCGCTTGACCTGCGCGTACCAGTTCGCCTTCACCGACGGCACGCCGTACACCTTCGAGCCCGGCCCGGCGGCGAGCCGGTCGGCGACCTCCGCCTGGACCATCACGAGGGTGCGCTCGATGCTGGGGAAGGTGTCCAGCATGTGCAGCAGCACGGGGACGGCGACGTTGTACGGAAGGTTCGCGACGAGCGCCGTGGGCGGAGGGCCGGGAAGCTCGGTCACCTGCATCGCGTCCGAGT
The DNA here is from genome assembly GCF_042802995.1 of Streptomyces sp. NPDC057438. Taxonomy (NCBI): domain Bacteria; kingdom Bacillati; phylum Actinomycetota; class Actinomycetes; order Kitasatosporales; family Streptomycetaceae; genus Streptomyces; species Streptomyces sp. NPDC057438. Next base: position 38,687 of record NZ_JBHVDD010000027.1, on the reverse strand, counting down.
GCACGAGGGCGAAGCGGTCGGCGCGGGTGGGCATGCGGGCGGCGATGGTGGCGGGGAGCGCGGCGGCGAGGACGTCGTCGATCTCGACGGCCGTGACCCTGTCCGCCGTCTCCAGCAGGGCGAGGGTGAGCGAACCGAGACCCGGGCCCACCTCGACGACCGTGTCCTGCGGGCGGACGTCCGCGGTCCGCACGATCCGGCGGACCGTGTTGGCGTCGATCACGAAGTTCTGGCCGCGCTGTTTGGTGGGGCGCACGCCGAGCGCTGCCGCGAGTTCACGGACGTCTGCGGGGCCGAGGAGGGCGTCGGGGGGGCTGCTCACGGCACCCAGGGTACGGGGCGGGGTGGGGTGCGTTGTCGGGTGCGGGTGCGGTGGGGGCTGGTCGCGCGGTTCCCCGCGCCCCTGAGAAGCAGGGGCTGCGCCCCGTGCTTCTCAGGCCCACAGGGGCCGTTGTCTTCAGGCCCGCAGGGCCTGGGCTTTCAGGCCCGCAAGGTTTGGGCTTTCAGGCCCGCAGGGGTTGGGCTTTCAGGGACGCGGGGAACTGCGCAACCAGCCCCACGCACCCGCACCCGCCCACGAACCGAACCCCCACCCCCCAAGGCGCCCAGACCAGGCACCGCACCCCTCACCCCCGCAGCCGCGCCCCACAGTGCGGCCAAGGACTCGCCCCCCGCTGCACATACAGCTTCTTCGCCCGCAGCGTCTGCTCACTCGCCGACGCGTCCTGCGGCCGCCCGCTGCCGCCGAGGCTCTGCCAGGTCTGCGTGTCGAACTGGTACAGCCCCCCGTAGGTCCCGGAGGGGTCCACCGCGTTCGCCCGCCCCCCGGACTCGCACGCCGCGAGCCCCGACCAGTTCAGCCCTTCCGCCCCCGCCACGGACGTCGGCATCGCCTTCGTCCCGACCTTCACGATCTGGTCCCGCGGCTCCCGCACGACCTCCGTGCGGAGCAGCCGCGGCCGCTGCCGGACCCCGTTGACCGTGCGGAGCGCGTACGTGATCCGGCGGGTGCCCGGCCGCCCGGGCCGCTCGACGACCTCCGTGCCCCGGAAGAGGGACGGGTCCTCGGTGCGGTGCACCCGGAACGGGATCGGCACCTCGCGCACCTCCGTGGACGCCGTCACCCGCAGCACGGTGACCGTCTGTCCGTCCCGGGGGAAGCTCGACCACTCGACCGAGGTGGTGTCCTCGCCGCGCAGGGTGACCCCGGCCTGCTCCACCGCCTCCCCCACGGTCGCCGCGTTCGTCCGGATCGTCCTCGTCCGCCCGTCCGCCATGATCGTGACGGTGCGTTCGGTACGGACGTCCAGCTCCAGCCCCTGACGCCCGATCCGCCGGGAGCGCGAGGTCGAGACGTACGCGCCCTCCGCGCGCACCCCGAACTGCTGGAGCGCCCCGTCCACCGTGCGGGCGGTCGTCCAGACCTCGCGCCGCCGGCCGTCCAGGGTGAGGGCGACGGGCCGCCCGTAGTGGACGGCGACCTCGTCGCCGCTGCTCAGCGCGGTACCGGGAGCGGGGACGACGACATCGTGGGCGCCGAACGCGACGCCCTCGTCGGCGAGCAGCTCGGAGACGTCGTCGGCGAAGGTGTGCAGGGTACGCGGCCGTCCGTCGACGGTCAGCTCGATCGCCTTGTCCTTGGCGACGAACGCGGAGGTCCCGCCCGCGAGGAACGCCACCACCAGCGCCTGTGGGACCAGCCGCCGCAGCGAACCGGGCCGGTCGGCGGCCCGTCTGCGCCGCACGGCCCGCCGTGAGCCGCCCCGGCCGCCCTCGGCGGCCGCACCGGCCCCGGGGAACGACGCGCCCGGCTCCGCGAGCCGGTCGGGGACGGTCCGGGCGGCCTGGGCGGCGTAGGCGGGCCGGTACGTGTCCACGTAGACCCCGTACGGCAGGGTCTCCGCCTCGTACGGGGGCGTTCCGGCGCCGTACGGCAGCGTCAGGGCCTCGGCCCCGTACGACTGTGTTCCCGCCTCGGCCCCGTACGCCGGTGTCCCGGTCCCGTAGGGGAGTGTCCCGGCGTCGTGCGCGACCGGCGGGCGGCCCGAACCGTCGGGGCCATGGCTCTCGTAGGTCTCGTACGACGACTGCACGTTGCTCACGACGACACGCTCCAGAGGGGATCCGGGTCCGGGTCGGGCGACGTGAACCTAGCGGACTTCGGTCACCCTCCAAAGCAACGTGGTCACGCAGTGTCGCGACACGGGACACTGATCATCTTTTTGGGTCCCCCGGACGGCCTACGGAGCGTGATCCGTCAGTAATCGAACGCCCTCGCCGTGTTCGCCGCGATCGCCGTCGCCAGCGCGTCCTCGCCGATGCCCCGCACCGCGGCCATCGCCCGGACCGTGACCGGAATGAGATACGGCGCGTTGGGCCGTCCGCGGTACGGCGCGGGGGTCAGGAAGGGCGCGTCGGTCTCGACGAGGACGAGTTCGAGGGGGGCGACGGCGAGCGCGTCGCGCAGCGGCTGGGCGTTCTTGAAGGTCATGTTCCCGGCGAAGGACATGAACCAGCCGTGCTCGGCGCAGACCTCGGCCATGGCGGCGTCGCCCGAGTAGCAGTGGAAGACGGTCCGTTCGGGAGCGCCCTCCTCCTTCAGGACCCGCAGCACGTCGTCGTGGGCGTCGCGGTCGTGGATGACCAGCGCCTTGCCGTGCCGCTTGGCGATCTCGATGTGCGCGCGGAAGGACCGCTCCTGGGCCGCCTTGCCCTCCGGTCCGGTCCGGAAGTAGTCGAGGCCCGTCTCCCCGACGCCCTTGACCTGCGGCAGCGCGGCCAGCCGGTCGATCTCGGCGAGCGCGTCGTCGAGCGCCGTGTCACCCCCGGGGGTCCGCGCGCCCTGCCGGGACCAGCCGTCCGGGTCGCCGTGCACGATCCGCGGCGCCTCGTTGGGGTGCAGGGCGACCGTCGCGTGCACGGCCTCGTGCCGGGCGGCCGTCTCGGCGGCCCAGCGGGAGCCCTTGATGTCGCAGCCGACCTGGACGACCGTGGTCACCCCGACGGAGGCGGCCTTCGCGAGGCCCTCCTCGACCGTGCCGGACTGCATGTCCAGATGGGTGTGCGAATCCGCGACCGATACCCGCAGGGGCTCGGGGAGCGGGGGCGCGGCGTTCCTGTCTTTCTTGCCGGACGCGTTGCCGGAGTCGTTCGAAGGCATGCCCCGATCCTACGAATCGCACGATCGGGGCATGCGCTCCAGGCTCGCTGGGGGAGGATCAGCTCGCCTTGCGGTGGAACGGGTGCAGCAGGTCGGAGAAGTGCCAGTGGTGGTGCTCGCCGGGCTCCGCCGCCCCGTCGTCCGCCGCGTCCCCCGCCGCCGGGCGCGGCTTCGGGACGTGGCGCCGGTGCTCGGCGTCCCGGACCGACGACACCTGGCCGGCCCGCATGATCCGTACGACATGACCGTCGCAGTTCTGGCACGCCGGCCGCGAGAGCGGGGACGGCACGACCTTGCCGTCGGCCACGTACATCACGAAGTCGCGGCCCTGGGCGTCGTTGTGGTGCTCGATCTCGTACGACTGCTCCCAGCCGTGCCCGCAGCGCATGCAGGCGAACGAGTAGGACTCGTGAACGACGGCGGTGGCGGTGTCGCGCAGCACTGCGCGCTCTGCGATCTCGGTCATTGCCAGCTCCTCTGGTCCGCTGGACGCTGAGGACGAGTACGTCCTCACCACCCCATAGGACTCCTCCGGGGACCTGGAGTGCACCCCACCTGCCGACTGTTGAAGCCGTTTTGGCCCGCCCTTGTGGGAATGCCGTCCGCGCGAGGGCTGCGCTTTGCTCTGCTTTGCCGGGGCATGGGGCGCGGGGGCGTGTAGTGCGGGGGCATGTAGTGCAGGGGCATGTAGTGCAGGGCGCGTCGGGTGGTGGGGGGGCGGGTACGTCGGCGGGTGCGGGTCGGCGGGGCTTCTCGCGCGATTCCCCGCGCCCCTGAGGCCCAAGGCCCTGCGGGCCCGGAAGCCCCGGCCCCCGTGGGCCTGAAGGCGGCCGGTGACGGCGCTGGAAAGGACGGGGCGCAGCCCCTGCTTTTCAGGGACGCGGGGAACCGCGCGACCAGCCCCCACGTACCCCGCACCCGACAACGCACCCCGCCACCCCACCCCACGCCCCCTACGGCGCAGTCCTCTTCGCCGCGACCACCGCGTCGAAGACCTCCCGCTTGGGCAGCCCCGCCTCCACCGCCACCGCGGCGATCGCCTCCTTGCGCCGCTCCCCGGCCTCCTCCCGGACCCGGACCCGCCGCACCAGCTCCGCCGCGTCCAGCTCCTCCGGCCCCTTCTCCGGCGCCCCCTCGACCACGACGGTGATCTCGCCGCGCACCCCGGCCGCCGCCCACTCGGCCAGCTCCCCGAGGGGCCCCCGCTTGACCTCCTCGTACGTCTTGGTCAGCTCACGGCACACGGCGGCCCTCCGCTGCGCGCCGAACGCCTCGGCCATCGCCGTGAGCGTGGCGTCCAGACGGTGGGGGGCCTCGAAGTAGACGAGCGTGCGGCGCTCCTCGGCGACCTCGCGCAGCCGCCCCAGCCGCTCCCCGGCCTTGCGCGGCAGGAACCCCTCGAAGCAGAACCGGTCGACGGGCAGCCCCGACAGCGCGAGCGCGGTGAGCACGGCGGAGGGACCCGGTACGGCGGTGACGCGGATGTCCTTCTCCACGGCCGCGGCGACGAGCCGGTACCCGGGGTCGGAGACGGACGGCATGCCCGCGTCCGTGACCAGCAGCACCCGCGCCCCGCCCACCAGCGCCTCGACGAGTTCCGGCGTACGCGCGGCCTCGTTTCCCTCGAAGTAGGAGACGATCCGCCCGCCCGGCTGCACGTCGAGCGCCTGGGTGAGCCGCCGCAGCCGTCGGGTGTCCTCGGCGGCGATCACGTCCGCACCGGCCAGTTCCTGAACGAGCCGGGGCGGCGCGTCCGCGACATCACCGATGGGGGTACCTGCCAACACAAGGATTCCAGTCACACCCCCATCCTCCCAGGGGCGGGGCCGTCGGCGGGGCTCGGGACCACCGGCGGCGCGCTGCCCGGATTCCCGTCCCACGGGAATCCCACAGCGGTGTTCCCTACGATGGCGCGGTGACCAGTACCGCGTCCTCCACGGACACCCGGCAGGACCAGGCCACCGAAGACCAGCGGCCGTCGTGGCAGCACCGCCTGCGCCGATTCGGCTACGCGGCGCCTCCGAGAGGCGACGTCCGCACCCGGCTGGTGCCCCCGTACACCCGTCCGGGGGCACGGGTGTGGGCCGCGCTCGGGCTGCGCGAGAAGGGCGCGGCGCGCCTGGTCCGGTGGTCGGCGTGGGGCGGTCCGCTGCTGGTGACGCTGTTCGCCGGGCTGACGCGGTTCTACAACCTGGGCAGCCCCAGGGCGGTGATATTCGACGAGACGTACTACGCGAAGGACGCGTGGGCGCTCGTCCACCGCGGGTACGAGGTCAACTGGGCGAAGAACGCCAACGAGCTGATCCTCCAGCACAACGGGAACGTGCCCATCCCGACGGATGCGGCCTACGTGGTCCACCCGCCGGTCGGCAAGTACGTGATCGGTCTGGGCGAGCTGATGTTCGGGTTCGACCCGTTCGGCTGGCGTTTCATGACGGCCCTGCTCGGCACGCTCTCCGTACTGATGCTGTGCCGCATCGGCCGCCGCATCTTCCGCTCGACGTTCCTCGGCTGCCTGGCGGGCGCGCTGATGGCGGTGGACGGTCTGCACTTCGTGATGAGCCGCACCGCGCTGCTGGACCAGGTGCTGATGTTCTTCGTGCTGGCCGCGTTCGGCTGCCTGGTCGTCGACCGCGACAAGGCACGGCAGCGCCTGGCCGCCGCCCTCCCCCGGGACGGCGACGGGGTCGTACGCCCCGATGTCCTCATCGCGGAGACGACCCGCCTCGGGTGGCGCCCCTACCGCTGGCTGGCCGGTCTCTGCCTGGGCCTGGCCCTCGGCACCAAGTGGAACGCCCTGTACTTCCTGGTGTTCTTCGGGATCATGACGGTGCTCTGGGACTACGCGGCCCGCAAGGTCGCCGGGGCCCGCCGGCCGCTGATCGCGACGCTCCGGCGCGACCTGGGCCTCGCGTTCCTGTCCACGGTCCCGGTCATGATCGCCACGTACCTGGTCTCCTGGACGGGCTGGATCCTCTCCCCCGACGACGGCAGCGGCGGCTACTACCGCAACTGGGCCGCGACCGAGGGCAAGGGCGGCTGGTTCACCTGGCTCCCGGACTGGCTGCGCAGCCTGTGGCACTACGAGCACGCGGTCTACGAGTTCCACATCGGGCTGTCGTCCCCGCACACGTACCAGTCGAACCCGTGGAGCTGGATCGTCCTGGGCCGCCCGGTCTCGTACTTCTACGAGTCCCCGCCCCCCGGCAACGACGGCTGCGCGATCGACACCGCCGACAAGTGCGCCCGCGAGGTCCTCGCCCTCGGCACGCCCCTGCTGTGGTGGGCGGCCGCCTTCGCGGTCCTCTACGTCCTGTGGCGCTGGTTCTTCCGCCGCGACTGGCGCGCCGGCGCGATCGCCTGCGGCGTGGCCGCCGGTTACCTGCCCTGGTTCATGTACCAGGAGCGCACGATCTTCTTCTTCTACGCCGTGGTCTTCCTCCCGTTCCTCTGTCTGGCCGTCACGATGATGATCGGCGCCATCCTCGGTCCCCCCGGCGCCCCGGAACGCCGCCGCGTGGCCGGCGCGGCGGGCGCCGGCGTCCTGGTCCTCCTGATCGCCTGGAACTTCATCTACTTTTGGCCCCTGTACACCGGGCAGCCCATCCCGATCGATTCGTGGCGGTCGCGGATGTGGCTGGATACCTGGGTGTGATGGCCGGATGCAGCGCGCCCGGCTCCGTCGGGCTAACGATCAGGGCACACACAGGAATCATTTTTCCCACGCGTTACCCCGGCGTGCCTACAGTGAGCCTCGGCAAGCGGTTTCTGAACGCGTTCAAAGGGGGAGTCGCGTCATGCGCAAGGGGGTCAAGGGCGCCATAGTCGGCGGAGTGCTCGCGGCGATGGTGGGCGTGGCCGGGTACGGCGGGTACAACTTCGTGACGGCGCTCGACGGGGACGGCGGGAGTCCGCAGAAACGGACCGGGCCGCCGGACGCGGACGAGGTCCGGGAGACGACGGAGAAGTTCTTCGCGGCCTGGGAGAAGGGCGATCCGTCGGCGGCGTCGTCGTACACCAACGACGCGCTGGACGCGGGGAAGGTCTTCGACAGCTTCACCGGCGTCGCACGCATCGACCACGTGCGGATCGAGCCGGGCGAGCCCACCGGCAGCGGCGGCCGGACCGTCCCGTTCTCCGTCCGGGCGACCGTGTCGTACAAGGGCAAGAGCAAGGACCTCGCGTACAAGAGCCGGCTGACCGTCGTGCGCGGGAAGACGACCGGGCGGGCCCTGGTCGACTGGCGGCCCTCCGTCGTGCACCCCGAGCTGAAGAAGGGGGACACGCTGTTCACCGGGGAGGCGGCGGCGCCGCCCATCGAGGCCGTGGACCGCCGCGGCAAGGTGCTGACGAAGGAGAAGTACCCCTCCCTCGGGCCGATCCTCGACACCCTGCGCGACCGGTACGGCGCCGAAGCGGGCGGCACCCCCGGCATCGAGCTGGGCATCCACCACGCCGCCGCGGAGGCCGGCGACACCACCCTGCTGACCCTCACCAAGGGCAGGGCGGGCAAGCTGCGGACCACGATCAGCGCGGGGACGCAGGCGGCGGCCGAGCGGGCGGTCACGAAGCACCCCGAGTCGTCCGTGGTCGCCGTGCAGCCCAGCACCGGCCAGGTGCTGGCCGTCGCCAACCACCGCGACGACGACTTCAACGCGGCGTTCCAGGGGGAACTCCCGCCCGGCTCCACGATGAAGATCATCACCGCCGCGATGCTCATCGACAACGGCGTGACCTCGATGAACGGCCCCGCGCCCTGCCCCGACACGGCGACCTGGATGAGCCAGACCTTCAAGAACCTGCCCGGCCTGAAGGCGAACGAGACGCCGAGCGCGACGCTCGCCAACAGTTTCGAGCGGTCCTGCAACACGGCCTTCATCAAGCTGATCGACGAGAAGCCGCTGTCCGACGAGTCGTTGACCCAGGAGGCGCAGGAACGGTTCGGGATCGGCCGGGACGACTGGAAGACGGGCATCGTCTCCGTGGACGGCAAGGTCCCGCCCTCCGGTGGGCCGAACCGCGCCGCCAACGCCATCGGCCAGGGCGACGTCCTGATGAACCCGCTGAACATGGCGTCGGTGACCTCCACGGCGATCACGGGCACCTTCCGGCAGCCGTATCTGGTGTCCCCGGAGCTGGACGACCGGCAGCTGGCCACCGCGAAGGGGCTGTCGGCGAGTACGTCCGCGCAGTTGAAGCAGATGATGAGGCTGACCGCGACCCAGGGGACGGCCGCGACCGTCATGTCCGGGCTCGGCGGTGACATCGGAGCGAAGACCGGCTCCGCGGAGATCGACGGGCAGGCCGTGGCGGACAGTTGGTTCACCGGGTTCCGCGGGGACGTAGCCGCGGCGGCGATGGCGGAGGGCGGTGGCCGCGGCGGCGAGGCGGCCGGTCCGATCGTGGTGGAGGTGCTCAAGGCCGGGGGGTGAGGCGGGTTCCTCACAGGGTGCGGGTTCCTCACGGGGTGCGGGTTCCGTGCGGGGCACGGGTTCCGTGCGGGGTGCGGGTTCCGTGCGGGGCACGGGTTCCGTGCGGGGTGCGGGTTCCGTGCGGGG